>JAFYLI010000029.1 GCA_017537165.1 Oscillospiraceae bacterium
AAAAGGTAATAGTGAAAAAGTGAACCACCTATTACCTCTTCACTTTTACTTCTTACTTTAAAAGAATCCCCCAGTCAGCTTCGCTGACAGCCCCCTTTAACAAGGGGGCGAAATGGTGTGCGGTAATCTGAAAGTCTTGGTTAGGCTTCCCCCTTCGGGGGGAAGCTGGCGGCGAAGCCGACTGATGAGGGGGCCGCCGAAAGGCGGAACGGCATAGCGGACAAGAGCGGCAGTAAACTCAATGACAAGCATACACCTCATCCACCGCACCAAATCCCCCGTGTGCACAACCCTTACTTGACTATCACCCCGCCTTTCAATATAATAGGAGAAGTGTGTTTCACAAGAAACGAAAGTTTTACATAAATCGAAAGGTGGTACCAACCATGCTTACCAAAAAGCAGAATTTCCTTGAAACTATCAAGAAGGACGGCAAGCCCGACCGCCTCGTAAAGCAGTACGAAGCAGGTGCATTCCTTCCCGGCGATCCCATCGAAGGCTTCGTCCGCGGCGCATACTCCATGGGTATGGAGCCTATTAAGGACGTTTTCGGCACCGAGCTCATCTGGCCCGACGGCTACGTTGCAGTTATGCCCCACGTTACCGAGGAGAACAAGGTTCTGAAGGACGTTACCAAGTGGCGCGAAGTTGTCAAGATCCCCGATATCTACAAGGCTCTTGAGGACGAAGAGATTTGGAAGCCCTTCATCGAGCGCTGCAATGCCGTTGACCGCAACGAGCAGATGCTCATGCCCTTCATGTACACCGGCGTTTTCGAGCAGCTCCACTTCCTGATGGGCTTTGAGGATATGTTCATCAACTTCTATGAGGAGCCCGAAGCAATGCACGAGCTTTGCGACGCTATCGGCGATTACCGTCTGCAGGTATTCAAGACCCTCATCGACCACGTACATCCCGACCTCATCCTCTCCCACGATGACTGGGGCAGCAAGACCAACCTCTTCATCAGCCCCGACCTGTGGCGCGAGTTCATCAAGCCCCAGTACGAGAAGATCTACAACTACATCCACGAGCAGGGCATCGTAATCATGCACCACGCTGACAGTTACATGGAGCCCATCCTCGAGGATCTCATCGACCTGCACATCGACATCTGGCAGGGCGTTCTGCCCCAGAACAACATCGAGAAGCTTCTCGAGCAGGCTGACGGCCGCATCACCCTCATGGGCGGCATCGACATGGCAGTTGTTGACCGCGAGGATTCTTCCGAGGAAGAGATCCGCGCTCACGTTCGCGATCTGCTCAACAAGTTCGGCAAGAAGGGCCACTTCATCCCCTGCATCACCTACGGCGGCCCCGGCACCATCTACGCCGATCACGATGCTATCATCGACGACGAGATCTCCAAGTTCAACATGGAGCACTTCGGCGTTTGCTGATTTTTCCACAAATGTATCCCCCGATGTTTATAACATCGGGGGATTTTTCTGTTAATGGCGAACCGGTGCGCGAAAATCTGAAACCATCGGGTTAGGCTTCCCCCTTCGGGAGGAAGCCGACTGATGAGGTGTCCGCCGAAAGGCGGAATGGGCAGGCCCATTCCCTGCATGTTTGATTGGCATTTATTCGATGTTCGTAGGGAACGGTCTTGACCGTTCCGCACAAGCTTCGCATTTATTCCTTGTTCGTAGGGCAGGGGCCTGCCCCTGCCGCATGCACCGCACCCTTTTCCTCCCTTGTTAAAGGGAGGGGGACCGCTTGCGGTGAAGGGATTCAAAATAGGAATCCCCCAGTCAGCTTCGCTGACAGCCCCCTTTAACAAGGGGGCGAAAGGGTGTGCGGTAATCTGAAAGTCTTGTCATTCTGAGGCTCTGCCGAAGAATCTCCGCACTTGTGTTTAGCTTGGCAATAAAAGTAGCTGCGGAGATGCTTCGCTTCGCTCAGCATGACATGTATTTACTGCGCTGCGATAAAAACCCCCGTGTCGTAGGACACGGGGGTTTTCAACATCAAACAATATCAAGCGGTCTCGATGCCTGCTGCGTCCTGAAGCTTCAGGTACTCAACTGCATCCTCGCGCATCTTGTACTTGAGGATCTTGCCTGCTGCGTTCATGGGGAAGGCGTCTACGAAGCGGACGTAGCGGGGGGTCTTGTGCTTTGCCATGTGGCTGCGGACAAACTCCTTGATGCCTGCCTCGTCGATGGCTGCGCCCTCCTTGAGGATAACGCAGGCCATGATCTCCTCGCCGTAATCCTTATCGGGCACGCCGATGACCTGAACGTCGGAAACCTCGGGATGAGTGTAAATGAAGTCCTCGATCTCCTTGGGATAGATGTTCTCGCCGCCGCGGATAATCATATCCTTGATTCTGCCGGTAACCTTGAAGTTGCCGTCGGGCAGGCGGCGCAGCAGGTCGCCGGAGTGGAGCCAGCCGTCCTTGTCGATAGCGGCTGCGGTGGCCTCGGGCATCTTGTAATAGCCCTTCATAATATTGTAGCCGCGGGCTACGAACTCGCCGTCAACGCCGTCGGGAACTTCCTCGCCGGTCTCGGGGTCGATGATCTTGCACTCAACGCCGAAGAAGGGGCTGCCGACGGTATTTACGCGGACTTCCAGAGAATCGGTGGTCTTGGACATGGTGCAGCCGGGGGAAGCCTCGGTCTGACCGTAAACGATACAGATCTCGGGCATATTCATCTTGTTTACAACGTCCTCCATGACCTTGATGGGGCAGGGAGAGCCGGCCATGATACCTGTACGCATGTGGCTGAAATCGGTCTTGTCGAAATCGGGATGCTCCAGCATAGCGATGAACATGGTGGGAACGCCGTGGAAGCAGGTTATCTTTTCCCGGGTAATGCACTTCAGGCCCTTGGTGGGAGAAAATGCGGAAATGGGGCTCATGGTAGCGCCGTGGGTCATGCAGGCGGTCATAGCCAGAACCATGCCGAAGCAGTGGAACATGGGCACCTGGATCATCATGCGGTCGGCGGTGGAAAGATCGAGGCCGTCGCCGATGGTCTTACCGTCGTTTACGATGTTATAGTGAGTGAGCATAACGCCCTTGGGGAAGCCGGTGGTACCGGAGGTGTACTGCATGTTGCAGACGTCGTGCTTGCTGATGGCAGCTGCGCGGCGGTAAACCTCTTCGATGGGCACATCCTTACCCATTTCCAGAGCCTCGTCCCAGGTCAGACAGCCGGGCTGGCTGCTTTCGATGGTAACGATATTGCGCAGGAAGGGCAGCTTCTTCATGTGGAGGGGTTTACCCTTGGCAGCGGTTGCCAGCTCGGGGCAAAGCTCCTTCATGATGCCGACGTAGTCGCTCTCCTTGTAGCCGTCGACCATAACGAGAGTATGGGTATCGGACTGGCGCAGGAGGTACTCGGCCTCGTGGATCTTATAAGCGGTGTTCACGGTAACGAGAACGGCGCCTATCTTAACGGTTGCCCAGAAAGTGATGTACCATGCGGGCACGTTGGTTGCCCAAATGGCAACGTGGTCGCCGGATCTTACGCCCATGGCGATAAGAGCCTTGGCGAAAGCGTCAACGTCATCGCGGAACTGGGGATAGGTGCGGCTGTAATCGCACTCGGTGTAGCGGAATGCCCACTGCTCGGGGAAGAGCTCGCACATCTTGTCCAGTACCTGAGGGAAGGTCAGGTCGATGAGGTGCTCCTTGGGCCATACGTACTTACCGGTCTTGCGGTTATTGTCCTGCAGGCGGTCGCTAACCAGCTGCTCGCCGAGGAACTCGCTCATGAAGTTGGCGTAATGGGGGAATACGATACCGGCGGAGGCCAGATCGGGAGCGTACTTCTTCAGCCACTCGAGGGTAACGTAGCCCTCATAGTTAATGGAGCGCAGAGCGCGGAAAATATCGTCGAAAGGCAGGTCGCCCTCGCCCATCATGCGGTACTGCACCTGACCGTCGACCATAAGGCTGTCCTTAACGTGGGTGTACTTGATGTAAGCGCCCAGATTTTCAACGGTCTTGGAAGGCTTTTCGCCCATGAAGCGGTAAGGATGGTGGATATCCCACAGGGCGGCAACGTAGTCGCTGCCTACGTCCTCAAGCAGGTTCTTCAGGCGGTTGGTGTCGGCATAAACGCCGTTGGTCTCAACCAGCAGACATACGCCTGCCTCTTCGGCGATGGGTGCCAAAGTCTTGAGGGTGGCGAGAACTACAGCATCGTCCACTTCTCCGTCCACAGCGGCCTTCTCGTCGCCAAGGATACGGATATAGGGGGTCTTGAGCTTGCGGGCAAGCTCTATATATTCCTTCAGCTCGGCAATGGTAGCCTCGCTGCGGTCGGCATATTTAAGGCTGCAGCCGGAAGAAAGGCAGCAGATCTCAAGGTTGCGCTTGTGGAGATGCTCCACGGTAGCGTCAATATTCTCGGGACGGAAAGGCTTTGCCTTTACGGAGAAGATCTCGTCGCCGAGACCGCGCATTTCAATGCCCGCAAAGCCGAAGTCTTTGGCCATGGAGTAAATATCGCTCCATTCGAAATCGGGACAACCGAGAGTTGAAAATGCAAGTTTCATATTAAATCCTCCTGTGGGGTTAGTCATGTTTAACCTTCCCCTACGAGGGGGAGGTCTTTATAGGAACCGATTTTATGTTCGTAGGGAACGGTCTTGACCGTTCCGTTTTGTGATTTTTTGCTGCAATAAACCAAGAGGCGGAACGGTCAAGACCGTTCCCTACAAGCTTTATAATATTATAGGCTATCGCGGAGCAAATAAAAAAAGCCCCTTACAGTTTTCCAAACTGCAAGAGACGAAATAAATCCGCGGTACCACTCTTATTGGCGAAAATGCCCACTCTGCGGCGCTTTCACGCCGCGTCCTTTTTTAACGAGGGAACTTCCCCGTCCGCGTCTACTTGGTTTTATCCTTTCGGGCGGCCGCTCGGGAGCGAGTATCGGTCATGGGAGCCTCCCTGCCTCGCACCACACGGCAGGTCTCTGAAGGGGCTTTATCCTTGCCTTATTCTCCGTCACAGCGTTTCACTTTAACGAATTAATGCATCATTTATAACAGAATTTTTTTCCGCTGTCAATACATTTTTCCGTTTTTTGAGTTTTAAGCGGAAATATAACACATATTTCAAAAAAAATCCAAAATACAAGTGGTCAAGTTTTCCGCAATATGATACAATTTATTCGTTATAATGCGAAATTATGCCCTTACGTGAAAGGAGTATTTTTATATGAACAGTCTCACCATCCGTGCCATGGAGCTTGTTGCACAGATGACCCTTGAGGAAAAGGCTTCCCTCTGCTCAGGTGGAAGCGCATGGACTCTTAAAGGCATCGAGCGCCTCGGCATCCCCGAAATATTCGTTACCGACGGCCCCCACGGCCTGCGCAAGCAGGATGGCCCCGGCCTCGGCAATTCCGTTCCCGCCACCTGCTTCCCCACCGCCTGCGCCACCGCTTGTTCCTTTGACCGCGACCTTCTCTTCGAAATGGGCGCAGCCATCGGCGATGAGTGCCGTCAGGAGAACGTAGCCGTGCTTCTCGGCCCCGGCGTCAACATCAAGCGCAATCCCCTCTGCGGCCGTAACTTTGAGTATTTCAGCGAGGATCCCATGCTGGCAGGCGAAATGGGCGCAGCCTTCGTAAAGGGCGTGCAGAGCCGCAACGTAGGCGTTTCCGTAAAGCATTTCGCCGCCAACAATCAGGAGACCCGCCGCCTCATCGGCAACTCCGTAGTTGACGAGCGCACCCTGCGCGAAATATATCTTGCCGCCTTCGAGCGCGTAGTAAAGCAGGCTGACCCCTGGACTCTTATGTGCGCCTACAACCAGATCAACGGCGAGTTCTGCTCCGAAAACAAGTATCTGCTCACCGACATTCTCCGCGACGAATGGGGTTTTGACGGCATCGTAATGTCCGACTGGGGCGCGGTAAGCGACCGTCCCAAGGGCGTAGAGGCAGGTCTTGACCTTGAAATGCCCGGCGGTGATCCCTTCAACGATCAGAAGATCATCAAGGCCGTTCAGGAAGGCACTCTCGACGAGCGCTGCGTTGACGAATGCGCCGAGCGCGTGGTTGAACTTATCCTCCGCTCCCTCGAGCGCACTCAGGAGAACTATGACGCTGAGGTCCACCATGCGCTGGCCCGCCGCGTAGCCATCGCATCCTCCGTTCTCGTAAAGAACGAGGGCCTGCTCCCCGCTTCTATCTACAAGTCCGCTGCCCTTATCGGCACCTTCGCCGAAGAGCCCCGTTACCAGGGCTCCGGCTCTTCCCGCATCGCTCCCACTCAGCTTGATACCGCAAAGCGCGAGTTCACCAAGGCAGGCGTCAAGTTCGTCTACGCCCCCGGCTACAACCTCTCCGACGCAGAGCCCAACGAGGCACTTATAGCCGAGGCCTGCGAGGCCGCCAAGGGCAAGGACATCGTATATATATTCGCAGGTCTGCCCGATGCATTCGAGTCCGAAGGCTTCGACCGCGACAATATTTTCATGCCCCGCGCTCACACCGAGCTTATCCGCCGCGTTTCCGAAGTTAACCCCAACGTGGCAGTTATCCTCTCCTGCGGCTCCGTTGTGGATATGTCCTGGGAAGGCTATGCAAAGGCCATCCTTGTCTCTTATCTGGGCGGTCAGGCGGGCGCAGGCGCAGCCGTTGATATTCTTCTCGGCCGCGTAAATCCCTGCGGCAAGCTGGCAGAAACCTGGCCCTACAAGCTGGAGGACGTTCCCAGCAACGCCAACTTCCCCGGCACCAACCTCAACGTTGAATACCGCGAGGGTCTCAACGTCGGCTACCGTTACTTTGACACCGCAGGCGTAGAGCCCCGCTATCCCTTCGGCTACGGCCTGAGCTACACCAAGTTCGAGATCACCGACATGCTGGTAAATACCCGCCGCGCAGACGATGACGATGAGATCACCGTTTCCTGCATGGTAACCAATATGGGCAGCATGCCCGGCGCCGAAATAGTCCAGCTTTACATTTCCCCCGCCGCAAGCGACAAGGTATACCGCCCTGCCAAGGAGCTCAAGGGCTTTGAAAAGGTTCGCCTTAACGCAGGCGAGAGCAAGCGCGTATGGTTCACTCTGTCCGGCCGCGACTTCGCTTACTACAACGTAGAGGCAAAGGCATGGACCGTTGACGAGGGCAACTACATCATCGGCATAGGCAACTCCAGCCGCAATATTCTCCTTCAGAACGCAGTTTACGTGGTAAATACCGACGGTATCAAGGCCACCGACAAACGCGCTCAGCTGGGCTGTTATTACGATGTAAAGCCCGGTATGACCGCAAGCGACGCCGAGTTTGCAGCTCTGCTGGGTCATCCCATCCCCGACGGCAGCTTCGGCGCAGGCCCCTTCTCCATCAATTCCTGCGTAAACGATCTGCTCACCTGCGAAGAGGGCCGCAAGCTCATGGATAATTACATGGAAAACGGCAAAATGAAGCCCCTTGCCGACGAAGATTTCACCCACATGTTCGAGAAATCCTTCCTTGAAATGCCCATCCGTTCTCTGGGCATCATTGACCCCGAAGTATTCTCCAAGAGCAAGCTTCCCGCCCTTGTTGAAAGACTGAATAAATCCAAAGGCATTTGATATTTATTCATAAATATTGCATAAAAATACCCGATGGGTCGACCATCGGGTATTTTCTTATATGTTTGCAGCACCGGTAAAATATAATGCTGAAAACCAAAACCGTTGGTTAAATAAGAGCGCCCAAACCATGTCATGCTATGGCGCAGCCGAAGCATCTCCGCACTCAATAAACTGCCAATGAAAATTTATCTGCGGAGATTCTTCGGCAGAGCCTCAGAATGACAAGACTTTTAGATTTGCGCTAAATGTACGATATAGGTCCCCCTTCCCCTTGAGGGGACACCCCAGGGTGGCCTCTCTTGCCGCTATGCGGCAATTCACCTTCAGGGGGACCACGAAGTGGTGGATGAGGTGTTATATTAGCAAAATCTAAAATCTTTCCGCCTTTTGGCGGCCCCCCTCATCAGTCGCTTCGCGACAGCTTCCCCCCAAAGGGGGAAGCCTAACCCGTTGTTTTAGTTTTCCGCACACCATTTCGCCCCCTTGTTAAAGGGGGCTGTCAGCACAGCTGACTGGGGGATTCTTTTAAAAGTAAGAAGTAAAAGTGAAGAGGTAATAGGTGGTTCACTTTTTCACTATTACCTTTTACCTATTACCTAAAATTGAATCCCTCCACCGCAAGCGGTCCCCCCTCCCTTTAACAAGGGAGGAAAAGGCGCGGCTGAAAGGCCCCTGCCGTCGATATACAGAGCAGTAAAATAAAAGGCAAAAATTAAGGTGCTCTGCAGAAATTTACTGCAGGGTACCTTAAATTCATTTCACATTAGCCGTCGATCCAGAAAGGATTGGGCATTTCGGGGATGCGGTCAAGGTCAAGATAGGAAAGACCGTGGCGCAGATGGGGGAAGAAGAAAATATCCTCGTGGGTGCCGGGGCCCTCAACGTAGGTATGGGCGATGCCCAGCTTCAGCAGGTCGGCATGAAGCTCGCGGGCGGGCATGACCAGCATATCGTTTCTTCCGCAGGCAAGGTAAATAGAGGGGAACTTTGCGCCTTCTGCCTTCAGGCGGGCAGCCAGAACGGCGGGGTTATTCTCGCTTTCGGGGTACTTGTCCAGATCGCCGAAAACGGAGGCAAAGAAGCCGCGGGTAGCGCCGACGGGGTTGGGATCATCGGTAGAGTTTGCAATATCGTACTTAACCAGCGCGGGGCTGATGGCTACGATATGACCGAAGGTCTCGTGATGGCGCATACCGTTGATGAGGGAGCCGAAACCGCCCATGGAAATACCGCCGATAATGGTATCCTCGCGCTTATCGGAGAGGGGGAATACCTTGCGGGTGAACTCCACCAGTTCCTTGCCGATAAACTCGGAATACATATCCAGTCTGCCCATATCGTTGACGTAGAAATGATTCTCGCCCTCGGGCATGATTATTGCAAGATTATTCTTTTCCGCGATGTCGCCGATGTCGCCTTTTTTGAACCAATCCATGGAGCCGCCGGTGTAGCCGTGGAGGAGATAAAGGGTCTTAAGGGGCTTCATGGGGCCGGGAACGGGGAACATGCTGTCGCCGGGAATAAAAGCGGTGAAGTTAACGGGGCGATGCAGGCTCATGGAAGTGAAAGTGCACTGAATAACTGCCATTTCAGTTTTCCTCCTTTCCTATAACGTCGAATTCGGGATCGTAGTTATCGATGAAGAAGGGGTTCATAAAGCCGCCGGCAGGCTTGCCCAGCACTCTTTCGAGGCCGCGGGCAAGGAACTTTCTCCAGAAGGGCCACTCGTGGGTGCCGGGGCCTTCCTCGTAAACGTGAGCAAAGCCGATGGAGTCAAGATAACGGTGCAGGTCGCGGTTTGCGTTGGAAAGACTGTCATTGTAGCCGCAGGCGAAGTAAAGGTCGGGCAGCTCCTTGCCGCTTTCCAGCAGATTCTTGGCTATGCTGCGGGGATCGTCGGGGCCCATAACCACCTTGGCGGGATCGCCGAATATACGCTCGTAGTAGTGTATATTCACGCCCAGCATATTTACTTCCTCGCCAATGTCCTTGATAGTGTCTATGACAAGAGCTGAAGAAAGGCCGATAATGTGGCCGAAGGTGTCGCTGAAAGCAAGGCCGTTTCTGATGGCGCCGTAGCCGCCCATGGAAAGACCTGCGATGATGGTATCCTCTTTCTTATCGGAAAGGGGGAATATCTTGCGGGTATACTCAACAAGCTCCTGACCGATGTAGCCGGCGCCCTTTACGCCGCTGGTGGACTGGTCAACATAGAAGCCGTTGTCGCCGGAGGGCATTACAACTGCCAGACCGTACTGCTGGGAAAGCTCGTTTATCTGAGTGTTTATCAGCCAGTCATTGGCGTTGCCCATATAGCCGTGGAGCAGATAGAGGGTCTTGAACTTCTGCTTGCCTGCCTCTTCGCTTCCCGTTGCGGGAATGGGGCCGGGCATCTCAGCGGGCAGAAGAACATGGACACCCACCTGACGGCCAAGGCTTACGGAAAAGAAGTTTACCTGAAACCATGCCATAAGTAGATCATCCTTTCGTTAGGGGCGCGGGTCTCCCCCGCCCTTTTATTCATAATTCGATTTTATCATGTTTTTTCCAACGTAGCAACAAGGATTTAAAATATAGAATTACATGGGTACGCACCGCACCAAAGTCTTGTCATTCTGAGGCTTTGCCGAAGAATCTCCGCACCTACGAAAGATTGGCAGTAACATCAGCTGCGGAGATGCTTCGGCTGCGCCATAGCATGACATGGTTTTTACTGCGGCAGTTTGCGGCTGAGGCACGCTTTAGCTCTACGTTACAACTACATATTTTTTCCCATGCCACAATCGTTCAAAACGGCTGATTTTTCCACATAACAGCAGCAAATTATTCTTGTAATACATCGTTAAATATGGTATATTTATTATTATAATGTATTACTATAATTAAGAGTATATCTAATATATAGAAATGGGCGAAAAATATGAACTCTACCTCCGAAGTTTGGGGCGCCGTGCTTGCGCTTCTTGAAAAAGATCTTACCGTTACGGCTATGAATACCTGGTTCAGCGATTGCGAATTCGTTGAGCTGAAGGAGAGCATGCTCGTCCTTCACTGTCCGTCGGAATTCCGCCGCAACGTTATCCTCAATGTTTACCTTGACCGCATAAAAGAGGCCCTGAAGGAAATATTCGGCAGCGGCGACTTTGAAATAATGGTCCTTACCGACGATGAGTATTCCGACTACGCAGGCGAGGTAAAAACCAGCGTGGATCCCTTCGATGATTCCCGCTTCACCTTTGACCGCTTCGTTGTAGGCCCCTCCAACCAGCTTGCCCACGCCGCGGCAAAGGCCGTATCGGGCAAGACCTCGGGCACCTATAATCCCCTTTTCATTTACGGCGGCCCCGGCCTTGGCAAGACTCACCTGCTTTACGCCATCGGCCACGAGCTCAAGCGCTCCCGTCAGGATTACCGCATCGTTTACATCAAGGGTGATGAATTCACCAACGAGCTGGTAAACGCCATCCAGAGCGGTAAAAACACCGAGTTCCGCAATAAATACCGCTATGCCGACCTGCTCATGGTGGACGATATTCAGTTCATAGCCGGTAAAATACAGACTCAGGAAGAATTCTTCCACACCTTCAATACCCTCTATGAGGCCGGAAAACAGATCGTACTCACTTCCGACCGTCCTCCCAAGGAAATGCTTCGTCTTGAAGAAAGACTTCGCTCCCGCTTCGAATGGGGCGTTCTGGTGGACATTCAGCCCCCGGACTACGAAACCCGCCTTGCCATCGTAAGAAACAAGGCTCACAGCATGGGTGTTCCTCTTGAGGACAATATCGCCGCTTACATAGCAGAAAACGTTACCGAAAATATCCGTCAGCTGGAAGGCACTGTAAAGAAGATCCTGGCCTACCGCGAGCTTATAGTTGACGCCGACATTAACATCGATCTCGTCGAGCGCATAACCAAGGAAATAATCCGCGGCGACCGCGAATACACTCCCGAGATGATCATAGAGAAGGTAGCGGCTTATTACTCCATCTCCATGGACGATATAAAAGGCAGCAGCCGTCAGAAAAATACGGCTCTGGCCCGCCAGATAGCCATGTACCTTATCCGCAAGCTTATAAATATGCCTCTTGCCGATATAGGCGAAGTAATGGGCGGCAAAGACCATTCCACCGTAATGCACTCCATCAAAAAGATAGAAAGTGCCATGGCTACCCCCGATTTTGCCGACATTATCCGCGATATTACGGCAAACATCACCAACAAGTGATATTTCGGGAAAAAAGCTTCATTTTATTAAAAAACCCGCTATTTTAGGGCAAAAATCCTTACTTTTACACATTATCCACACTGTTTTCCACAAGTGGACATATTAAGTGTGGAAAACTTAGCCTCCAAAATCCCTGTGGAAAACCCATAATTTCTTCCACATTTTTATTCACATCCAAAACCCGCGCCAAATCTGGCTTTTTTACACTTTTCCACCGTTTTTTCGCTCTAATACCACTGAAACTAAAATAATATCTTTTCTATTCTATTCTATGCGGCGAAAGTCGCCGATATTCTCTTTTTAGTGCGTCCGGATGTTGAAAACCGGAGAAACGAAAGGAACGATCCGATATGAAATTTACCTGCGAAAAATCCGCTCTTGCAAACGCTATAAGCATAGCTTCCCGCACCGTAGCCATGAAGAGCACCATCCCTGCTCTGGAGGGACTTCTCATCGAGGCAAGAGGCATGGAAGCCATCATCTCCGGCTATAATCTCAAAACCGGTATCCGCACCGCTTTGGACGCCGTAGTTACCGAGCCCGGCAGCATAGTCCTCAACGCCAAGCTCTTCGGCGATATAGTCCGCAAGATGCCCGACGATACCGTAAGCTTCGATACCGACGACGGATTCATGGTAAAGCTTTGCTGCGGCATGAGCAGCTTCGACATTATGGGTACCTCTGCCGACGATTACCCCGATCTTCCCTCCGTTGACGCTCTCGAAAAGATAAAGATAGAGGAAGGCGTTCTCAAGGAGCTCATCGGCGAGACCCTCTTCGCCGTAAGCACCAACGAGGCAAGACCTATCCACACCGGTTCCCTCTTTGAAATAGAGAACGGCATGCTCACCGTAGTCAGCGTTGACGGTTTCCGTCTTGCTCTGCGCCGCGAGGCTATAGACAGCGAAAACGAAGAGAAAATATCCTTCGTTGTTCCCGGCTCTGCCCTCTCCGAAGTTGAGAAAATAGCTTCCGAGACCGAGGAGCAGGCCACCATCTGCCTTGGCGACAAGCATATTATGTTCATTATCGGCTCCACCGAGCTGGTTTCTCGCCGTTTGGAGGGCGAATTCCTCGATTATAACAAGTCTATTCCCGCCACAGGTAAAATGAGCCTTACCGTCAACAGACGCGAACTGAGCGGAATTATCGAGCGTATATCCCTGCTCATCAGCGAAAAGTACAAGAGCCCCGTCCGCTGTAAGTTCACCGACGGCAGCCTCCGCGTAAGCACCGCCACCGCCCTCGGTAAGGCAGTTGACGAATGCGAGATAGTCGGCGACGGTCAGGGTCTTGAAATAGGCTTCAATAACCGCTACCTGCTGGACGCTCTCAAGGCCGCTCCCGCAGACGATCTGCGCCTGCAGCTTAGCTCCCCCATCGCTCCCTGCGTCATTCTCCCCGCCGACGAAGAGGACAACAGCTTCGTTTACCTCATCCTCCCCGTAAGAATCCGTGCAGAAGAGGAGTAATTAAAAATTTCCTGCTCTTGCTTATATTTTTCAATAAATGAACGTAGGGAACGGTCTTGACCGTTCCGCCTCCGTATAACTGCCGTAAGGATATCCATACGGAACGGTCAAGACCGTTCCCTACGAGTATATAACAGGAGAAATCATAAATATGGAACTGCCAAACAGAAAAAAATTGCGTTTGGAAGGATTTGATTATTCCAGTGAAAATTACTATTTCGTTACGGTTTGCACCTACAATAAAGTAAAGTTGTTTGGTGAACCGTCAAACCTTAGTAATTTCGGAAAAATAGCAAAAGAGGATTTGCTTTCGATTGCCGATCATTACAATGGTATAAAAATCGATAAATACGTTATTATGCCGAATCACATACACGCAATAATTGTTATAGGCTGTGATCCCGATAAAAAAATAAGAGAATTTCCATCTTTGGAAACTGTAATGGGGCTTTATAAATCCGGCGTAAGCAGAAAAATTCATGTATATGAACCAAAATTGAAGATTTGGCAAAAGTCGTACTATGAGCACATCATAAGAAATGATAAAGATTATGCCGAAATATGGAAATATATAGACTACAACCCTATTAAATGGGAAGAGGATGAATTATATATTTGAACGTAGGGAACGGTCTTGACCGTTCCATGCAAGCTATAATTAAAAATTATAAATATACATTCAAAAACATAATTGTAAAAGGTACTGACTATGACACAGAAACAGAAAATCGAAATACATACCGAGTTTATCAAGCTTGATGCGCTGCTTAAATTTGCTGCCGTGGTAGAAACCGGCGGCGATGCAAAGCTGGCAGTGCAGGACGGCGACGTTAAGGTAAACGGCGAAGTCTGCACCATGCGCGGCAAGAAGATATATCCCGGCGACACCGTCGAGCTGGACGGTATAAAGCTTTTGGTAGTTAAGGAAGGCTCCGCCGCAGGCGAAAGCTTCAAGATAAAGCTGAAGAGAAAGTAAGATCTGTCATTCCGAGCGAAGAGTGGGAATCTCCTGACTGAAGATTTTCTGCGCAGTAATGTTGATGAGTAAAAAACATGATACTTAAAAAACTCACAATTGAAAATTTCCGAAATTACGATAAAGCGGTCTGCGAATTTTCGCCCGAAATAAACGTAATCAACGGCGCCAACGCTCAGGGAAAGACAAACTTACTTGAAGCAGCTTATTACCTTTCCGGTGCCGGCTCGTTCCGTTCCCGCAGCAGCAAGGAACTCATCCGTTTCGGAGAGGGCGAATTCCGCCTTTTTGCCGAAATAGACAGCGAGGGTCGGGATCAGACCATAGAAATAAGCCTTAATCGGGCAGGCCGAAAGAAGATTTTGGTAAACGGAGTAAAAAAACGCTCCGCTGCCGAGCTTTCGGGCAAGCTGTGCTGCGTTCTTTTCAGCCCCGATGACATGGAACTGATAAGAGGCGGAGCGATCACCCGTCGCCGCCTTATGGACGGCGCAATAAGTCAGCTGCGCCCCAATTACGCCGCTGCCCTCACCCGCTTCAATAAATATTACGATCATAAAGTTCGCATTCTTCGTGACTGGCGGGAGAAGCCCGACCTGCTGGAGGTGTTGGACGATTTTAATTATAATCTGGCCCACCTTGGCGCCCAGCTTATATATTACCGCGCCGCATGGTGCCGCCGTTTGGCCGAAGGAGCCGGAGCGGTGCACACCGAGGTATCGGGCCGC
>JAFYLI010000030.1 GCA_017537165.1 Oscillospiraceae bacterium
AATCTTTTCGGCGGCAAGTTCCGCGAAGAGCTCCGCTGCTACGCCAGCCAGCTTCAGCTGGGCTGGGGCCCCGAGTATGAGATGGCTTTCTCCGACGATGACTATGCCGCCATAGCCCGTAAGGCCGTCGCTGACGGCTATGATGCCGTAAAGGTTGACTTCACCTGCTTTGGCACAAGTCCCGCAAACAAGGTCTCTCATCTCGACAGAGCAGGTATTCTGCCGCCCAAGATGCTGCGCATGATAGAAAACCGCGTTGCCGCCACCCGTGAAGCCGTTGGCGAGGACGTGGATATTATCATCGAGAATCACTCGGGTCTTGATGCGCTCTCCGCCGTGCAGATAGCCGAGGCCGTGGAGAAATACAACATTTATTTCTTTGAAGAACCCAATACCCCCTCCCCCAAGACCGCAAAATGGATAAGCGAGCGCACCCGCATACCCATCGCCAACGGCGAACGCATATTCTCCCGCTGGCAGTATGCCCCTTACTTCGAGGATATGTCGCTCCAGGTTGCCCAGCCCGACCTGACCAGCTGCGGCGGTGTTACCGAAGGTAAGAAGATATGTGAAATGGCTCATGCTTACGACGTTTCCGTTCAGCTTCACGTTTGCGGCACGCCTCTTTCCACCGCTCTCTCCCTGCATCTCGAGTCCTCTATCCCCAACTTCATTATCCACGAGCACCACGTAAACAATCTCCACAGCCACATCAAGGATCTCTGCATCTACGATTATCAGCCTGTTGGCGGCGTTTACACGATCCCGGATCTCCCCGGCATCGGCAACGAGTGGAGCGAAAAAGCGCTCACCACCTACGATCGCAAGAGCGTTTTTGAGCTGAAATAAGCGCAAATCATGCCGCCGCAATATTTTTCACAAAAATGCGGCGGTATTTTTGTGAAATTCGGGAACATAATGGCTTGACCTTTCGTCTAAGCTCGTGATATAGTCGCAAAAGAGTTTTTGTTTATACATAATTAGGAGGAAATACAAACATGAAAAACTTCAAGAAGATCATCGCGCTGCTTCTCGCCCTTGTTCTTTGCACGGGCCTTTGCGCAACCGCACTTGCTTTCGAAGCAGATGAAGCAGAAATGCAGGCTGACGCTCTTAAAGTCCTCGGACTTTTCCAGGGCAGCGATAAGGGCTATGAGCTTGACCGCGCTCCCACCCGCCTGGAAGCTCTCATCATGCTCATCCGTCTTTCCGGCAAGGAGAATGACGCTCTCTACCCCTGGGAGCCCTATGAGTCCCCCTTCACCGACATTCCCACTTGGGAAGGCGCTGCTGAGTACATCGGCTACGCTTACGCCAACGGCCTTACCGACGGTGTAACCGACACCACCTTTGATCCCAACGCAACCGCAACCGCTCAGATGTTCATGGCATTCGCTCTCCGCGCTCTCGGCTACGATGCTGATGCAGCTTGGGAGAATTGGAACACTCTTGCAACCGAGGCAGGCCTTATTACCGAGGGCGTAGACCTCAACAACTTCAAGCGCGGCGACGCAGTTCTCGTTTCTGCAGCTGCTCTTAATGCAAACGTTGTTTCCGCAATGTGCATGAACTGCGGCACTTCCTACGATGGTGCTGAATCCGCTTGCCCCGAGTGCGCTTATGAGCAGGACGGCACTCTCGGCGGTCAGCTCATGGCTAACGGCGTATTCAACGAGCTGGCTCACTCCATCTACAAGTACACCCTCGGCAACGAAGTTACCGCTGAGTCCACTCTTATGGATATCTACGGCGCTCTCTACGCAAATCTTGAGAATGGCCCCTACCTTGGCGCTCTGTGGCCCATGCCCTTCACCTCCGAAGATGCAGGCTGGATCATCGGCGTTGAAGGTCTCGACATCGTTGAGGCTTATGTCTGCGAGCCCATGATGAGTTCCCTTGCTCACTCCGTATGCCTTATCAAGATGGCTGAAGGCAGCGACATTGAGGCCACCAAGACCGCTATCCGCGAGAACGTCAACCCCCGCAAGTGGATCTGCGTAAGTGTTGAGCCCGAAAATATCCTTGTAGAAAACATCGGCAACCTCATCCTTCTGGTAATGGATAACACCCACTGCCATACCATCGCAGACAACTTCCTTGATCTCGCAAAGTAAAATGAAGCGCCTTGCAGCGATTACGCTGCTTCTCGCCCTTCTGCTCTGCGCCTGCGGTAAGCCTGCAGAAACCCCTTCGCCCGCTCCCTCCCCCGAGGTTACGAGCCCCATGGCGCCGCCCATCCCCGAGTCCACCCCTGCTCCCGAGGCAACTCCCGACCCGGCTCCCGCTCCGGGCCCCGATGACATCCCCGATGCCCAGCCCGAAACGACCGAGCCTCCCGAGCAGAATGAGCAACCCGAGGTTACACCGCCTCAGACTCCCACGCCCGAAGCCACTCCTGCGCCCGAGGTCGAGCCTGAGGTAACTCCCGAGCCTACTCCCGATGCAACACCTGCACCCACTCTTGAGCCCCCCGTTTATCCCGAGGTTGAAGGAATGCTCTGCTTTGACGGCATCTATTTCGAGCCCCGCCCCGCAGTTGATGACTCCGCAGTCAACCGCTTTGCAGACAAGCTTACCGCTCTGCGCGACAAGTATTTTGCCGACAATAACGTTTACTACGCTATTGTTCCCGACAAGAGCTGGTATTTCCGCGACAGAACCGATGAGTACTTCGACCATCAGTATATCTGCGACAGTCTTTCCGGAAAGCTGGAGGGTTTCACTGCCATTGATCTGAGCGGAACGCTCAGCGGCTCGGACTACTATTCCACCGATCCTCATTGGAAGCAAGAAAACCTTTCCTCTACCGTTTCCGCACTTGCTGATGCAATGGGCTTCACCTACACCGCATCTGCTTACACCGCAAACAATGCGGGCACCTTCATCGGTACGGGTCTTTCCGGCAAGGATGCTAACGGCGCGGCTCCCGACACCCTTTGCTATCTCACCTCCGATGTTATTAACGCCGCTGTTGTTGACAACTTCCAGCAGCAGGATTTCAAAAAGGTCTACGACCTTGCTAAGTTGGGCACCAACGGATATGATGTTTTCCTCTCCGGAGCAACTCCTCTGACCGTTATCGAAACCCCCAACGCTGCCGAAAAACGCGAACTGATAATCTTCCGCGACTCCTTCGGCTCTGCCATTGCTCCTCTCATGCTGGAAAGCTACTCCAAGGTTACTCTTGTGGACCTTCGTTACATGGTAAGCAGCCTGCTTCCCAACTACGTAAGCTTCAATAATGCCGATGTGCTTTTCCTTTATTGCGACGAGCTGGTAAACAGCAGTTTCCTGCTTAAATAAAAATCACCCCGAATGCTTAGGCAACCCTTAGCATTCGGGGTTTTCTTTTCCTTGACAGACTTAATGCCAAACATATAAAATGATAGAAAATGATTAAGCAAGGGAGATATATTATGCGTAACATTCTCGGCGTAGACGTAGGCGGCACTTTCGTGCGAATGGGTACACTCAAAAACGGCAAGGTAGAAAATCCCGTCAAGCGAAGCTCTGCGGAAATCTTTTCTCATCCCGAAGGCGCTGCAGCAGGTTTGGCTCAGGCGCTTGCAGAGTATGCCGCGGGTACTCAGTTCGATGCAGTCGGTGTAGGCATTCCCGGCACCGTCAGCCGCGACGGTGAGAGGGTACTGAACGTGCCCAACATCCCAGGACTTAATGACACGCCTCTGCGTGATGCTCTCACAGATGCGCTCAAAGCTCCTGTATTCGTAGAAAATGACATCACCATGCTCACCGCAGGTGATTCCCGCCGCCTTGACCTTGACAGCGGCGTTGTCTTCGGCTGCTATATCGGCACCGGCCTTGGCGGCTCCGTACTCGTTGACGGAAAGCTGCTGCGCGGACGCAGCGCTCTCTGCGAGCCGGGACACGTTCCCATTTACGGTCTTGACCGCCCTTGCGGCTGCGGCAAAAGCGGCTGCGCCGAGGCCTACGTTGCTGGCCGCGCCCTTGAGCGTCTGCTTGCCGAGAAATATCCCCAAGGCCACATAAGTGAAATATTCGACCTCATGAGCGAAGAAGATCTTACCGAATACGTTGACATACTTGCTCATCTTCTGGCTACCACCATGCAGCTGCTTGACCCCGACGCGGTCATTATGGGCGGCGGCGTCTGCGCAATGAGCGGATTCCCCCGCGAAAAACTTCTGGAGCGCCTCGGTGAGCTTTGCATGAAGCCCGTTCCCGCCTCCACCCTTAACCTGCTTTATCCCGTTGCCTCCGACGTATCCGGCATTTACGGAGCCGCCGTTTTTGCAGAAGGCAGCCTTATTTAACGAACATTTAACTTTACAGCTATACGTTTTTTACATTGCTCATATAATATAACGGCAGTTATGAGGTGATACCATGATTTATCTGCTGGAAGATGACGACAGCATAAGAAAGCTTGTCATATATACCCTTGAAAGCCAAGGCTACCAAGCCGAAGGTTTCTCCCGTCCATCCGCGTTTTGGCGCGCCATGGAGGTAGCCGCACCCGAATTGGTGCTGCTGGATATAATGCTCCCCGAGGAAGACGGACTAAGCATACTCCGCCGCCTGCGCGCTTCGGGTTCAAGCAAAAACATACCCGTTATAATGCTCACGGCAAAAAATTCCGAATATGACCGAGTTATCGGTCTCGATAACGGTGCAGATGACTTCATTTCCAAGCCTTTCGGCATGATGGAACTGGTCGCCCGCGTGCGCGCCGTATTGCGCCGCATCCAGCCCGCCGCCGAAACCGTTGCCGACTTCACTATCGGCGAACTCTACGTCTGCCCCTCCAAGCATATAGTTACCGCCTCCGGCACTGAAGTCAGCCTTACCCACAAGGAGTTCGAGCTGCTTTGCCTGCTGCTGGATAATCGCGGCCGCGTGCTCACCCGCGACGTTATCATGGACAAAATATGGGACAGCGACTTCGACCGCGAAAACCGAACCGTCGACGTCCACGTGCGCACCCTGCGTTCCAAGCTTGGCGATGCAGGCAGCTGCATAGAAACTGTACGCGGCATGGGCTACAAAATAGGAGATAATAAATGACCTTTAAAATATTCCGCAGTTCATTTATTGTGGCGGTCTGTGTGCTTATCCTTTCCACCCTGCTCTCTCTGGCTATTCTCAATGACTACAACGAGGAACAGATTTACATCGACCTCAGTTCCGAGGCTGAGAGCATAGTCCACGGCATTGAGCTTAGCGGCGAGAAATATTTCAACGACTTCCACCCCCGCAACCGTGTAACGCATATCGCCGCCGACGGCACCGTTCTTTACGACAGCGATGTGGATATTTCCTCCATGGAAAATCACCTTGACCGTCAGGAGGTAAGCGATGCGCTTGAGCTTGGTTCAGGCAAAAACACGCACTTTTCCCGTACCCTCACCAGAAAAACCCTTAACTTTGCCCTGCTTTCTTCCGACGGCACCGTCATTCGAGTTTCCTGCGAGGAGCGCTCTCTGGTAGCTATCTTCGGCAGCATGCTCTCCGCAATCTTTTGGGTACTCATTCTTGCGCTGGTTCTTTCCGCCGTCCTCGCATCCCGCATGGCCCGCAAGATAGTCCGCCCCCTGAACGAACTCGACCTTGACCATCCCGCTCTCAGCACCGAATACAGCGAACTTGCTCCGCTGGTAAACCGCATAAGGGAGCAGAACATTACCATAAGCCGACAGATAGAAGAACTGAGCCTGCGGCAGAAAGAATTTTCCGCAATCACCGACAATATGAGCGAGGGATTCCTTCTCATCGACCACCGCGCCACAGTTCTTTCGTCCAATCGCAGCGCCCTGCTCCTGCTGGGCTCTCCCGACGGCAGCGTTGTCCGCAATCTGTATCAGCTGGATTGCCCCGATGAACTCAAGCGCTGCGCAGACTCTGCCCTGGCAGGCCGCCGCGCCGAGATCTCCATGCCCTCCGGCGAGCACACACTGTGCTTCATTGCCAGCCCCGTTGTTTCCTCGGGCCAGGTTACGGGCGCGGTCATTACCATTATGGACATTACCGAGCGCGAGCAGAGAGAAACTCTGCGCCGTGAATTTTCCGCCAATGTTTCTCACGAGCTGAAAACCCCGCTCACCTCCATTTCCGGCTTTGCCGAACTGATGAAAGAGGGCATCGTTCCTCCCGAAAAGGTGCCGGAATTTGCCGGCGATATTTACGCTGAATCCCGCCGACTTATCGCATTGGTAGACGATATAATCAAGCTTTCGGGTCTTGACGAAGACTCCCCCGCCTTTGAACCCGAGCCCGTAGATCTCCACAGTCTTGCCGCAGAGATAATAGAAAGTCTGCAGCCTGTGGCGGCAAAACGAGGAATCACTTTAAGTCTGCGCGGCGAAAGCGTCGAGATAAAGGGTGTACGGCAGATACTCAGCGAGATGATATACAACCTTTGCGACAACGCCATAAAGTACAACAAAGAGGGCGGCAGCGTGGACGTACACGTGCGCCGCAACAACCCCAACACCATCGTAACGGTTGCCGACACCGGCATAGGTATTCCATACGCGCATCAATCCCGCGTTTTTGAACGTTTCTACCGAGTGGACAAAAGCCACTCCAAGGAAATCGGCGGAACGGGTCTTGGTTTGTCCATCGTAAAGCACGGCGCACAGTACCACAATGCCCGCACCGAACTGAAGAGCGAGCCCGGTAAGGGCACGTCCATTTCCATAATCTTTTAATTTTATTGGAGAATTGCCATGATCACATACGAAACCATAAAACAAAACGAAAATATAAGAACCTACATTCAGAAGGCAGACCGCTCGCTGGGCAAACTCGGTTTCACCGAGCATAACTTTGCCCATGTTTGCATGGTAGCCGAAAACTGCGGATACATTCTCGAGACCCTCGGCTATTCCGAGCACGAAGTCGACCTTGCCAAGATCGCAGCATATATGCACGATATAGGCAACGTTGTTAACCGCTCCGAGCACTCCCAGAGCGGAGCTCTCATGGCTTTCCGTCTGCTGGCCAATCTCGATATGCCCGCTGATGACATAGCCGAAATCATTACCGCCATCGGCAACCACGATGAGGGCACCGGCACACCCGTCAGCCCCATTGCCGCAGCGCTCATTCTGGCCGATAAATCCGACGTTCGCCGCAGCCGTGTGCGCAATCAGGATCCCACTACCTTCGACATCCACGACCGCGTAAATTATTCGGTAACCAAGGTTAATCTGAAAATAAACGAGGATAAGACCCTTATAAAACTCAAGCTTAACATTGACCCTCACTACTGCTCCGTAATGGACTATTTTGAAATTTTCATGGAACGCATGATACTCTGCCGCAAGGCTGCCGATTATCTCGGCCTGCAGTTCAAGCTGTTCATCAACGAACAGCAGCTCATCTAAGGAGGAGGCCCACATGTCTAACATATGGCACGATATGGACCCTAAAAGGGTTACTCCCAAAGATTTCATCGCAGTAATCGAAATTCCCAAGGGAAGCAAGAAAAAGTATGAGTTGGACAAGGAAACCGGTCTCATCTTCCTTGACCGAATTCTCCACACATCCACTCACTACCCCGCAAATTACGGTTTCATCCCCCGCTCATACGGTGATGACGGAGACCCGCTGGACGTGCTCGTCCTTTGCTCCGAGCCGCTCGATCCTCTCACCCTGGTGCGTTGCTATCCCATCGGCTACATCTCCATGCTGGACGGCGGACGCAACGACGAAAAGATAATCGCAATCCCCTTCTCCGACCCCACATACAACGAGTACAAAGATATTTCCGAGCTTCCCGCCCACATTTTCGACGAAATGACCCATTTCTTCAGCGTATATAAGGCGCTGGAGGGCAAGGACACCGTAGCAGGCGACGTAAACGGACGCGAATCTGCCGTGAATGTAATACAGGGTGCGCTCGACCATTACATAGAAACCTTCTGCCGATAAAAAATTAACGCATCGTTTGGAAACCCAAACGATGCGTTTTTTCTTTAGAATATAATTGTGTAGCCCGGGCAGGCAATTTCAAATGCCTGAACTATTATCTCGGGGAACATAAAGCGAATTACCAGCGCAGCAGCGATAAGGAGCAGAACACCTATTGCTATAAAGATAAGTGCAGCGCGGGCATAATTGCGCTTTGCGTATTTGCGGCAGCCACCGCAGGCCCATATGATGGTGAGGATAAGGCCGATACCCGGAATAGCCATAAGCAGGTTTATACCCACATAACCCTTGGTGGTGATAATATCCCACTTGCTCTTCTTGCCGGGTTTATCGGTGCTCTCGGCGAGGGCAGGCTCTGCAGGTTTTGCAGGCGCAGCAGGTGCAGCGGGCGCGGCAGGAATAACCACATTCTCATAAGGGTTAGTTTTGCTGCTCTCATTTTCACTAAACAGATGCTTGGGGATAAACTCAGTTTCCATGACAGGAGCAGCAGGCTGCGTTTCCGCAGGCTTTACTGCCTCATTTTCCGCAGCAACGGGTACGGCAGTTTCAACCTTTACTTCTTCCTCGACGATTTTTTCCTCCGCCACTCTGGGTGCTCCGCAGTTAATGCAGAACTTTGCGTTTTCGGCAATCTCGTTACCACAGCTTATACAAATAGCCATTCAACTCATCCTTTCTTTATCGGAAATAATTGAACTTTATCAATAGTTTTCTATAATTACTACCTTACCCATAGCGGTAAGTCTCTCTGCAAGCGTTTCCACGGATTCACGGCGTGGGCGTACACCGAGCTGCTTAAAAAGCAGGTCGCCGTGGGCGGCATTCATTGCCGCGCCCATCATAAAGGTGATTATATCGCTCTCACGCATCATGCGGCAGAAGCGTTCAACCACACCGCTGCCAAGCAGCCGCTCCAATGGCTCATCAATAATATTGCAGGCCTGGCTGAGCGTCATGGCTCCCTCTGCAACAAGATCTATGCCGTCTATAAGGTACTCGGGCGGGCTGTTGGGATTATCGGAGCGCACCGATGTAACCTTTGCGCCCATAACCTTTGCGATTACGTCAGTTGTGGTGGAGCCGCATATTACTTTCTTTCCCCACGCACCCACAAGTCGGTTTACAAACTCATTATCTTTCTGCTTTGCACTCGGAGGACCGGTGGCGATTATGAGGTCGCGCGCCTCTCTGCACTTAAGTATTACAGCAGTGGTATCGTCCGCGTGGGTATTTCCGGATATTTCATAGGTCATCTGCGTGAGGTTTTTGAGGATCGTATCAAAGTCAGGTTCGGGCGTTCCCATGGTTTTCTGTCTGTCCATCCACTTCACAACGCCCTCGGAACCGATACCCATGCCCATGCCGTTACCCATACCGGCCTGCCCTACACCGTCGCTGAAAACCATAATGGCATCGCCGCGGCGCATATGTCCGTAGGCTTCACCCACGTAATCGTACTTTGCCTTATACAATCTCAAGTCAAGAACTTTGGCAAAGCCGCCGGTTATCATTATCGGCTCGGGCGCCTCATAGGAAAATATGGCATAGCTGCCGTCGCTGCTGAGCTTAACGCAGGTAAATGCAGCGTATGGCGCATCCTCCACCTTGGCTCTGTGCATGGAGTCGGCAACCATCTCGCAGCCGGTCTTGAATGGAATTGAGCTTTTAAAAAGACCCATAAGCTGCTCTGCGCAGGTAATGGCAGCAATATTGGCATAAACTCCTGAGCCTATTCCGTCGGCAACAACGAGATACGTTACCTCTACCGTGCGATAGCACATAACATGGTCTCCGCAGACTCGGTATCCGCTTTTGGTAACTTGCTGGATTATATCTTCAAAAAATCGCAATCACTTCACCGCCGATCAAAGATCTCTGTCTTCGTAGAGATCAAGCATGCGCTTTACCAGTTCCTCTGTCTTGGCGGTATTTCTGCCCAACTGGTGAGCCATTTCCTGAGAGAAGCTTATTTGGTGCTCCAGCAGCTCTCTGGCATTTACCAGCAGCTGGCGCTCAATGAGATGCATCTGCCCCTCATCCAGCTTCATGCGGGAAATGTCGGTGAACATACCAACGTATTGGTCTTCTCCGCGCATGGTATAGAGTGTGATGTGATATTTTGTTCCGTAGTAGGTTCGAACAGCTTCCAGCTCATCCTTATCTTCACTGGCGGCCAGCGCATCGAAGTCGCGGGCATCGAAAATATAGGAAATATGTCTGCCGAGAATGGAATTGCTGCACATGAACATCTTATGGAACGCAGGGTTCATGTGGATTATTTTCAAATCTTTATCCACGATAACAACTGCCGTGGGTGTGGTTTCTATTATGCGGTCGGCTCGCTGCTGGGCAAGGCGGCGCATATAGGGCATGCACATTTCAAGCTCCGCCATATTGCGGACTACCGCAATGGCGTTTTCGCGGCAGGAGCTATATCCGCAGGCTCCGCAGTTAAGCTGATTTTCCGGCTCGCTTTTACCCGTTTTCTGGAGCACGAGCTGTATTGCCTCCTCGCTGACGGGCTCATCCGCTCTGGTTTCAAGGGGGATAAACCAAGGCTCAACGTCAACGTTTTCCTGCTTGCCGCGTCGCTCGCCCTCATATTCCCTTGCCTCATCGGCATAGGAAATGACAGCGTTCTTTCTGTAATATACATTTCCGATTTCGGGGAATCCGGGGCCGTCGATACATCCGCCGGGGCAGAAAAGAGGCTCTACCAAGCGGAAGTCCAGGCGCTCGGGGTCAACATCAAAGAAGGAGGTTACCTGCCCTGCTCCCGAAAGTGATATTACGTCGGCATTGGTTCCGTCGCTGGCTTTGCCGCAGGTTTTAAGCATACCGCCATCCACGGGGAACAGACGAGCTTCCCTCAGGCCGCCATCGGCAAGACCGGTGAAATCAAAGCTGCCGTCGGGCATGGTGTGAAGATTGAATTTCTTTTCCTCAAACCAATCGAAAAGCTCCCGGAAGGTAATCACCGCGTCTATTGCGTCGCGGTTTTCGGGCCGTGCAGCTTCGGCCTTCTTGGCTGCGCAGGGGCCGATAAATACCACGGCGCACTCTTCGCCAAAGGCTTCCTTTATCATTCGGCCGTGAGCCACCATGGGCGAGACAACGGGGATCATGCGTTCCAGCGCTTCATGATGATATTTTTCCACGTAGCTTACAACGGCGGGGCAGGCGGTACAGATACTGCCCTTTCCTCCGCAATTCAGCGAACTATCCGCAACGAGCTTTGCGCCCTCGGCAGTTTCGCAAACGCGGCTGAATCCCAGCAGTCGCAGCGCGGTGGGTATCTTATTTGTAATAGCAGGGTCAATGGCGGCAAAGGACGGAGCTATGCTTGCCGCAACGGGACGGCCCGATGCCAAAAGTTCCTTCACGCTGTCCAGCGTGCTTATTATATACTTCGCCTTTTTCGGACACTGGCGCACGCAGGTTCCGCAGTGTATACACAGTTCCTGCTCTATATGAGCCTGACCGCGGGTAATTCTTATAGCCTTAACGGGGCAGGCACGCACGCAGCGATAACAGTCCTGGCAGTGCGCTACGTTGGTATCTATGACCTTGCAGACCGCAATGGACTCCTGCATGCTGTTTTCTATAACTTTCATGGCAATCTCCATATTCAACAAGGCGACGAAAATTCGCGCCGTTTTACCTTCAAAAATCCCCTGAACGCGCAAAGCCGCACAGTTCACGGGAATACGGAGAAAAGTCCGTTTCCCCGCAATTTTATAATATAGTTTCAAGCTCGAAAAATCAATAGTTATAGGCCCTTGCAGAAAATTTTACATTTTGTTTACGATACTGCTCCCTCTTGAATTTACCGTCCGCAGATGGTAAAATTATCTATATGTTTCTATACAAAGGGGATACGACTATGCTTAGAGATAAGGTTAAAAAATATTATCTTGACGAGGGTAAAAACTGCGCAGAAAGCATGCTGTCTGCCGCAAATGAGGAATACGAACTCGGTCTTACCGAAAGCGATCTGGAAATCATGCGCGGCTTCGGCGGCGGCATGGGTTACGGACTGACCTGCGGTGCCATTGCCGGCTCCGTCGCTGCATTGAGTAAGCTCATCTGCTGCAAGGTGGATAAGGAAACTTCCCACAACATAACCAGCGGCTTCGTAGGTGAAGTGGAAAAGCGTTTTGAGAACACCAACTGCTCTTCCCTCACCCCCATCCACAAGAAAGAGGATATCCGCTGCTATGAGCTACTGCTGCAGATAGCAGACATTCTCGACGACACCGTAGCCAAAAACAGAGTATAAGAAAAACCCGTAATGTGGCTTTCACATTACGGGCTCGCTTTTTAGTTGTTGGACTTATTTTCTTCTGCAGGCTTATGTCTCTTATGGCGGCGGTGATGATTTCGCTTATTGGCATGAGGCTTTGCCTGAGCCACAGCTTCAGCCACGGCAGCGGCGCGTGCCTTAGCCTTCTCGTCCATTACCTGCTGGGGCTGCTTGGGAGCCTCGGCTTTGGACTGCTGGTTCTGCTTAGGCTGACCTTCCTGCTTGGGAGCATTGTTATGATTGTTTCCGCCGGAACGATGGCGGCGGGAGCGGTGATGCTGATTTCCGCCCTGCTTTTCCTGCTTCTCCTGCTTGGGCTGTTCCTGCTTGGGAGCCTCGGCCTTAGGCTGCTGATTCTGCTTATTGTGCTTATTCTGGTTCTTGCCGTGCTCCTTATGCTCCTGCTTTTCCTGCTTAGGCTGGCTCTCCTGCTTGGGAGTGTCGGCCTTTTCGCCGCTCTGCTGAGCATCCTCGGGCTTCTTGCCCTTATGGCCGTGGCGACGGCCGGAGCGATGGCGATTCTTGCCGCCCTCATGCTTCTCGCCTTCGTTTTCCTCAGGCTTATCGTTGATAAGCGCAGGTGTGACATCGACATTGCTGAAGCTGAAGCGGGAGCTTACACGCTCGGGCTGCTCCTCGGGAACTTCCTCGGGAGGCTCGGGCTCTTTATACACTCCACCAACTGTGAAGCCGAGCTCGCGGGCCTTATAGGCTTTCAGTTCGGAAATACTCTCCTCTGCCAGCTTTACCTTTACAGTACGGCGCAGCAGATTTACTTCCTTGACAGTGCCCTTACCGTCAGGTGTATCAACCTCGGTATCTACCTTGGGCACGGTTTTCAGCAAATGCTCATAGGCATCCTGCTCATACTTGAGGCAGCACATAAGTCTGCCGCAGGTTCCCGATATTTTGGTGGGGTTGAGAGAGAGGGACTGGGTCTTTGCCATCTTGATGGATACGGGCTGGAAATCATCAAGGAAAGTGGCGCAGCAGAAAGGTCTGCCGCAGATACCAAGTCCGCCAACGAGCTTTGCGCTGTCACGCACGCCGATCTGGCGCAGCTCAATGCGGGTACGGAAAACGCCCGCCAAATCCTTTACCAGTTCGCGGAAGTCTACTCGTCCGCCGCTGGTGAAGAAAAAGAGTATCTTACTGCTGTCAAAGCTGTACTCTACGTCTACAAGCTTCATGTCAAGGCCGCGCTCTACGATTTTCTTCTGGCAGAAATCGAATGCGACCTTTTCCTTTTCTTTATTGGCCTCGGCTATGGCCAGATCCTCTTCGGTTGCGATGCGGATCACAGGGCGCAGCGGGGGAACAATGGAGGTTTCCTCCACGAAATGAGCGCTGCGGACGCATTCGCCTAATTCAAGGCCCTTGGCAGTCTCCACGATAACGGAGTCGCCTGCATGGGGCTCGGTACCCGCAGGGTCAAAGAAATAGGCTTTGCCCTTACTGCGGAACCTTACGTTTACTACTTCCGGCATATATTTCCTCGTTTCTTCTTTCGCATTTACTTTGCAAGGCGTGCCAGCTTAACCGCCAGCGCACCTGCGGTATGACCCGCGCCCGTATTATTGCTCAAACGGCGGCGCAGGAGTTCGTCTGCCTCTTCCTTTGCTTCAAAGAGGCGTTTTCTTGCATCGGAGTCCTGTTCTCCGCGTATTTTCAGGGCAAACAGCATGGACAGCGATTCCAGCACGCTGTCAAATTCCTCGCGCTCCAGCTTTGCTTTTTCCAGCATAGTGCATGCGGAGGCTATATCCGCAGGCTTGCGGCGCAGGAAGGAATCAAAGATGGCGCGGGCATATTTATCCTCGTCACCAAGTCCGTCCTCCTCGCCGTCGGCAAGTATCTCGGTGCAGCGGGAGCGCACGGTATCCAGGATAGCCGCAGAATTGGAAGTGGTAAGAATAAATGCCGAACGTGCAGGCGGTTCTTCCATTATCTTCAGCATGGCGTTCTGGGCGTTGGGGTTCATATCCTCCGCATTGGGGATAAGGTATACCTTACGCGGCGCCTCATTGGGCATAACGTAGGCATCGCGGACTATATCGCGCACCTGCTCCACCACGTAGCCGCTTTTATCGGGCAGCTTCTCAAGGCGGATAAGGTCGGGGTGTATTCCCTTGGCCAGCTTTACGCAGTGGGCGCAGCTGCCGCAGGGTGCTTCACGGTCGGGGCAAATAAGGGCCGCGGCAATGTATGCCGCCAAGTCTTCGCGGCTGCCGGCCGAGCCACCCGGCACCAGCCAGGCATGGGACAGAGTTCCGCGTCTTGCCTGAGCTGCTATTCTCTTTTTCTGGGTACTGTTGCGCTGGGCCATTCTGTGTTTCCCCCGAATCGGTTTATGAGCATATACGGATTTAATATATCACATTAAACAGAGTTTTACAAACATTTTTATTGAATGCGAAAAAAATCTGTATTTTCGCAATAAAAAGCAAAAATCCGCCCCTGCAGATGTCTGCAAGGGCGGATAAGTTTTTTAATTTTCAAAAAGCTGGGTGCTGAAATATCTTTCGCCGGTATCGGGCAGGACGGTTACCACCGTTTTGCCTTCGCCCAGCTTAGCAGCCAATCTCAATGCGGCAGCTACGTTAGTGCCGCTGGAAATACCGCAGAGGATACCCTCCTCACGGATAAGGCGCTTTGTGGTGTTTATAGCTTCATCGTCCGTGACGATAGCAATATCGTTATAGATAGTCATATCAAGATTTTCGGGGATAAGGCCATCGCCTATGCCCATCTGCAGGTGGGTACCGATATTGCCGCCGGAAAGAATGGCTGCATTCTCGGGCTCGACCGCCCAAATGGTAATATCGGGATTTTCGGCCTTCAATGTACTGCCGATACCCGAAATAGTTCCGCCTGTGCCTATGCCGGAGCAAAAACCGTGGATAGGGCCATCTACCTGACGAAGAATCTCTGCGCCCGTATGATCTTTATGCACCTGAGGGTTAGCGGGATTTACGAACTGCTGGGGAACCCATACGTTCTCATCCTCTTCTGCCATGCGAAGGGCAGTCTTAAGACACTGGTCGATGCACTCGCCGATGTCGCCCGCATCGTGAACCAGCACCAGCTCTGCACCGTATGCCTTTATAAGTTTTCTGCGTTCCTCGCTTACGGAGTCGGGCATTATAATACGCACGCGGTAGCCCTTTACCGCGCCCACAAGGGCAAGGCCGATGCCCTGATTGCCGCTGGTAGGCTCAACGATAATGGTTTCGGGCTTTATGATGCCCTTGGCTTCCGCGTCAATTATCATATTGTACGCCGTGCGAGTCTTGATAGAACCGCCTATATTAACGCCCTCGTACTTCACAAGCACCTGAGCGCATCCTTCGGGAACAATTCGGGAGAGTTTTATCATCGGAGTATTTCCGAGAGCTTCAAGAACGTTATTATATACCAAACAAATCACCCCTCATTGAGATATGTTTATTGTAATATATATCCCAGTAAATTACAACATCAACCCGCTCAAAACGTCAGCTTTCTTCTGCTTCCGTCGCGCAGGCTTATCTTATACCATGTGCCCGGATCGCTGCTGCAGCAATCCAGATAGAAATAGTCGCCCAGCACCGCGCCGCTATCCCAATAGTTGCCGTCGCCAAGGTATACTCGGCTGCCGTCGGAATGGACTGCCGTCCAGCCGCCGGGATTGCCGTAAGTGAAGCCGACCGCTTTTTCGCCGTCAAAGTATTCGCGGAAGTTTTCGGTGGGGTCAATATCGCCAAGCTGCCACTTTTCGCCCATAGGCTTCAGTTCGCCGCCGCTTATATTTATGCTGTATACCTGACGGGAGAGATTCTCTGTGCCGCCGGCATCCTTGGCAACGTATACCACGCCGCCCACAAAGTCGATAAAGGGAATATGCTTCCAGCAGAAGTCTCCGCGCTCTTCAGAGGTTTCCCCTGCCGCTGCGCCAATACCCGCCGCAATAGTTTCAATGCAGGCGCGCAGATGATCAGCAGCGTTCTCCACAGTGCCGTCTTCGGAAACCACCAATACGCGGCGGCCCTTGTCGTCCTGACATATCATATAAAGCTTATCCAATCCCGCGCCGCACAGCAGGAAATCTTCTCCGCGCCACAGTTCGCGCAGATTGCCGCCTTCATGGCTGCAGGTCATAAGGCTCACGTTGTTTTCCTTGCGCTTGGAGTTGAAGCAGAAGAGGAAAATGCAGCTTTCGGTAACGATAAAACGCACGATATCAAGGTCGCCGTACTCTTCGCCGCTGATGTCCAGCGCCACGTTAAATCCATCGGCGGGAGTATAGGTATACAGACGGTGAAGGCTGCCGCTGTCGCCTCTTGCCATAAACGCGGAAAGCCACAGTCTGCCGTTTTTCCACTGCTTGCTGTAAAAGCCCAATACGCCCTCGGGGTTGGAAATATACTCAGCTGCGGTGCCCTCGGCATCCACTCTCAGCATACGGCTGTCGGTACGGCCCGTGAGATAATGTCCATCGGGGGAGCCTGCGCCTACGGTTATCATATTACCCACGTCGCACAGCGCCGCAAAGTTCTGCCATGCGGGGTACTCGTTTTCGCATTTTACGGCAGGAGCGGGCGCGGGCGCAGGAGCCGCAGCACCAACTTTGGTTCCGCAGTAAATGCAGAATCTATCGCCTGCTTCAAGCTTTTCTCCGCATGCGGAGCAGAATATATCCATCACTACGGCAGTGCCGCACTGGGCGCAAAATCTTGCACCCTCGCGCAGGGCGGTACCGCAATTTTTACAATTTGCCATTATTGTTCCTCCATTCGGGTTCTTATCTTAATTGTATGGTGCAGGCCAAAAAAGGTCAAGCATATTTTTACCCTATCTCTCCGACGCATAAAATCATTGACCCCGTCGGAGCTTGAATTTATAATAAGATTATCCCGCTCAAGCATGGAGGCTCTATATGACCAACTTCGACTTTCTCCGCTCCGATCCACAGTTTGACGGATTCGCCCGCGTGGCAATATCCGCAGAGAAAATACTGCACATCGACCCTGCCGCATGCACCCTCAACTGCCGCAGGGCAATGGAGTTTGCCATTAAGTGGCTCTACTCTGTGGACAATGCTCTCTCCATGCCCGATGATGACCGCCTTGTGCGGCTTATGGATAACCGCGCTTTCCGCGATTTGGTGGGCGAGGATCTTTGGAAGAAGATGAAGCTCATACGCAGCCTTGGCAACAATGCCGCCCATGACGGCGATAAAATCTCCCGACAGCAAGCCACTCTCTGCCTTGAAAATCTTTTTGACTTCCTTGATTTCGTAGCTTATTGCTACAGCGAAAACTACAAACCGAAAAAATTTGACATTTCTCTCGTAGACGCTCATGCCGAAGAGGATGCGGCTGCGGAAGCGGCAGAAATTCAACTGGAACGCCTTATTGCCGAAAACGCTGCTCTGCGCGCCGATCTTACCGCCCGCCGTGAAAATCACCGCGGCAGCTACGTTCCCCGCCCCCTTGACCATGCTGAATACGCCACCCGAAAAATATATATTGAAGCCCTTCTCCTTGACGCAGGCTGGACATTGGGCGAAGACTGCGCCGCCGACGTTGACCTTGAGCTTGGCGAGGCCGATTACGTTCTCAATGGCAGCGACGGTCTGCCGCTGGCTATAATCGAAGCTCGCCGCAGCTGCGTTGACATGGCAAAGGGCCGTCAGCAGGCGGAGCTTTGCGCTGACATTTTGGAAAAACGTAACGGCCGCCGACCCACGGTATTTCTTACCGACGGTTTCGACATCTATATAAATGACGGCCGTGAGCGCCGCATCGCAGCCTTTTACTCCCGCTCCGACCTTGAGCGCAGACTCAGCCTGACCTCCGCAAGCCTTGAAGGCCTTGAGCCGCCCAAAGGCATTGCCGACAGAAAATATCAGCGCGAGGCGGTAAGCGCCGCCTGCAGCGTATTTTCCCAAGGCCAGCGCCGTGCCCTGCTGGCAATGAGCTCCGGCTCAGGCAAGACCCGCGTCGCCGCAGCCGTATGCGCCCTTATGCTCTCTTCCGGCAGAGCCAAAAACATTCTGTACCTTGCCGAAAACAGCAGCCTTGCCGCTCAGGCAAAAGACAGTTTTTCCCGCATTCTTCCCGAGCTTGCAGCCGCAGACCTTTGCTGCGGAAACGGCGGCAACATGCCGCTGGTATTCGCCACATGGCAGACAATGGCCGAAAACATCGACAATCTTAAGGGCGACAAGGGCCGCATATTCACCTGCGGACGTTTCGACCTTATCGTGTGCGACGAAGCCCACGGCGCAGCCACGGAAAAATACCGTGACGTTTTCAACTATTTTGACGCACCTATGCTGGGCATGACCATCGCGCCCAGCGAGGGCATCACCGCATCTGTTTACGAGCTTTTCGGCATATCGGACGCGCGCCCCACATACGTCTACGATATGTCTCACGCCGTTCGCGACGGTTTCCTTGTGGATTTCCGCATCGCGGAGGCCAAGGTGAAGTTCCTTCGCAGCGGCATCCAATACCAACAGCTGTCTGCCGAGGATAAAGCGGAATACCGCCTTACTTTCGCCTCGGATGACTCCGTTCTTCCCGACCGCATAGGCGCAGCGCTCCTTAATCGCTGGGTACTCAACGCTGACACCATTCGTGAGGCTCTTGCAGTGCTGATGAAGCACGCGATCTATGTAAACAAGGGCAAAAAAATCGGCAAAACCATTATTTTTGCATCGAGCAAAGACCATGCCGAGCTTATATTTGACATTTTCCGCGAAATGAATCCCCGCCTTACAGGCTATGCAAAGACAATAAGCAATGACACCCGCGACCGCAAGGATATACTTTCCCGCTTTGCCGATCCCAACCGCCTGCCCCAGATAATCATCGCCGACCACAGCATGGAAAGCGGCGTTGATTTCCCCCACGTGGTAAACCTTGTATTCTTCAAAAAAGTGCGGGATAAGGCCCGCTTCTGGCAGATGATAGGCCGAGGCGCAAGACCCTGCTCCGCTCTTTCCAAAAATCAGTCCAAGAGCATATACCACATCTTCGATCTTTGCGGCAACTTTGAATATTTCCGCAGCGGACGTGACGAAGTATCGCTCTCTCTGGAAGGAGATTTGTTCCTTTTGCGGGCAAAGCTGGTTCAGGCACTGCAGGAACCCGAGTATCACACAGCGGAGCTGAAAGACTTGCGCGAAACCCTCGCCCGGGAGCTTGCCGCTGAAACGGCAGCTTTGGACCGCGGCAGTTTTGCCGTGCGGCAGCATTTGCGCTACGTGGAATTTTTCTCCGACAGTGAGCATTATTCTCCGCTGACAGACGAGGACATTGCACTCATTTCCGATCACATTGCCCCCCTGATAAGCACCGATGAAAAAGAAGAAGTTCTTCTCGTCCACCGCCTTATATACAATCGCCAGCTTGCGCTCCTGCGTGGCGAGCAGGACGATGACACTCACGCCCTGCTTTCCCGTTTTATCCCCGCCGCCCGCACGGCAGCAGTTGCAGAACTTGACAGACTGCGCCGCAGCACCCGACTGCAGATACCGTCCGCGCCCATCGTAACGGATTTCGACGATGAACTGCTCTCCCTTGATTGGCTTGACAGCGGTCTTTGAGTAAGGGCAAAAGGATTGACTTAAATCGTTTTAAATGATAAGATTGATTCATAAATTTAAACAAAATGGAGGTTCCTACCATGGGAGATTATCTGAAAGGTAAAGTCGCCATTGTTACCGGCTCCGGCCAGGGCATTGGCAGAGCAGTAGCAAAGGCTCTTGCAGCACAGGGCTGCAAGGTCGTCACCAACAACCGCGCCCCCTGGGACGGCGTTATCCCCATCGAAGAAGAGAAGTTCAGCAAGATCAGCAAGGAAATGCAGGAATGGGCTCTTCAGGAGTACCCCAAGTATTACGGCGATGCTGAGCGCACCGCAGCAGACATCATTGCCGCAGGCGGCGAAGCTATCGCAGTTTACGGCGATATTTCCGAGTTTGAAACCGGCAAGAAGCTGGTTGACGCAGCCATCGAGAAGTGGGGCCACATTGACATCGTTGTCAACATCGCCGCCGCTTTCGGCTTCAGCCCCGTTGAGAAGATGCCCAAGAGCATGTGGGATCGCGTAAACACCGTTAAGCCCACCGGCTACTTCTACGTTCTCCGCCACGCAGTTCAGCACATGATCGACCAGAAGTGGGGCCGCATTATCAACTGCGCATCTCCCGCATGGACCGGCGGTACTCTCCGCCAGTGCGAATACTGCGCATCCAACGCAGGCGTTGTCGGCATGACCTGGGGTCTGGCCGCAGAACTGCAGGAATACGGCATCACCGCCAACACCTTTGCTCCCGCAGCAAAGACCCGCGCTTCCGTTGACATGGAGATCTACAACAACATGGAAAAGGAAGAGACCAACACCATTGGCGGCGCTCCCGAGATCAGCTATGACGGCACCGAAGCTCCCGAGAACTTCGCAGACTTCATCGCATGGCTGGCTGGCGACGATGCAGCCGACGTTACCGGTCAGGTATTCATGACCATGGGTAAGTTCATCGGCCGCTACAGCCTTCCCACCATCGCAGGCGCCATGTTCGCAGACGGCGCTCAGTGGACAGTTGAAGAAGTCGGTCAGAAGGCCGAAAACCTCTTCAAGCCCATGCCCGCTCCCCCCTTCGCTAAGCCCAAGGAATAACTTCCGAATAAAGTTTAAGCACCCCGAGGAAATCCTCGGGGTGCTTTTTGTTTGTCTGTATTTATTACTTGCCGATATCCATAGCTACGTTGTAGCCCAGACGGTTGGCTTCGTAAATGTTCTTTACCGCAAGGCAGTCGCCTATGGGATAGAAGATGGGAGCGCACAGAGCATAAGCGGAGGCCTCTTCCTGCAGAGGAGTGCGGCCCAGTGCGTTTACTACGCTGTCAGCCTCAAGAGTGATGACGCCGTCAGCGGTCTCGCACTCTACGCAGCCATCCTTGACAGCGATAACCTTTGCACCGGTATATACGGAAATGCCGCGTGCGGTAAGCTGCTCATTGACAGCGCTGGCGTGGCAGGTATTGGTGGCAAAGTTGAGCTTATCTGCCATTTCGGCAACTGCGGACTCTCTGCCCAGCTCGTTGAGATAGATGGCAAGCTCGGTGCCGGCCATACCGCCGCCGATAACGAGAACTTTCTTGCCCAGCTTCTCGGGATTCTCATAAGCCTCGGTAACGGGGATAGTCTTCTCGATGCCGGGAATGGGAGGCATTGCTGCCTTGCCGCCGATTGCGGCAATGATAACATCAGCGCCCAGAGCTTCGGCTTCGGCAGGAGTAAGGGTAGTGCCCTTATGTACCTCTACGCCGAAATCGCCAAGTCTGCGGATCTGCTTTTCGATGTACTCAGCAAGATGCTTCTTGAATGGCACCTTCTCCTCGCAGAGGAGCACGCCGCCGAGGCGGTCGCTCTTCTCATAGAGCTTGACGCTGTGTCCGCGCTTGGCTGCGGTTATAGCCGCCTGCATACCTGCGATACCGCCGCCGATAACTACGACGTTCTGAGGCTTGGCGGGAAGAGGCTGAGTGGAATACTCCTCCTCGCGGCCTACCTGGGGATTGAGGGAACAGACGAACTGACCTGCTGCCATAACCTCGCTGAAGCAGTGGTTGCAGCGCAGGCAGGTGTCAATATCGTGGGTGCGGCCGGTGCGAGCCTTATTGGGCAGGTCGGGGTCACAGGTAAGACCGCGGGCCATTTCAACGATGTCGGCCTGACCGGAGGCAATTATCTCCTCAAGGTAAGCGGGATCGCTCAGTGCGCCAACGGTAGCAACCTTGGACTGGTGGATATAAGGCTTGATTGCGGCTGCGTATTTTACGTTCATGCCGTCAGGCTGGAAGAAGGAAGGATGGGTAACGGTGAAAACACCGGCACCTGCGGAAACGTGGATAATGTCAGCGTATCCGTCCAGGCCCTGAGCAATGCGGATACCTTCGTCGATATCATAACCGTCGGGAGTACCCTCGCTGCCGCTGATTCTCAGCTCAATAACCATACCGGGAACGTTCTTCTTTATGGCCTTGCATATCTCCCGAGTAAGGCGCAGGCGGTTTTCAAGGCTGCCGCCCCAGCGGTCATTTCTCTGATTCTGCAGAGGAGACATGAACTGATGCAGGAGCCAGCCGTGGCCGCCGTGGATAGTAACCATACCGAAGCCTGCGGACTTGGCATACTGGGCACCTCTTACGAAATCGTCAATTGTCTCCTGAATGATCTCTTCGGTCATGGGCAGGCAATGGTAACCCTTATAGTCGGTTTCCATGGGGCCGTACATCTGCATACCCAGATCGCCGGTGCGGGTGGCATGATAGCCGCCGTGCTGCAGTTCCAGCGCAGCTACACAGCCGTGACGGCTGATAGCGTTGGTAACGTAGTTATAGAAAGCGAAACCGCGGTGGTTATTATACTCAAGCATACCGCCGCCGTATGCCATGCCGCGCTTGCTTACGCCGCCGCCGCTGATGCAAACGGATGCAGCGCCGCCAAGAGCCTTGCGCTCATAAAATGCGCCAACCTCGGGCATCAGGAAACCGTCGCTGTCCAGATAGGAAGCGCCCATAGGTGCGGCAAAAATACGGTTGCGGAAAAGGGTGCCGCCCGCCTGAACGGGGGTGAAAAGGTGCGGATATTTAAAATCACTCATTTTTCACAAGTCCTTTCGTCAAAAGCAAAAAGGGGTTATCAATAACGTCCGATGAGGTTTGCTGCAGTCCAAGCTTCGCCGGTGGCGTTGAGTATCTTGCGAGGCTCGCGGCAGTCGCCGATCTGGTAGAACTCGCCTGCAAAATCTGCAAGTGCGTCAACCTCTGCCCACAGAGGTTCTACGCCGAGAGCGAGAACGACGGTATCGGCTTCGTAGAACTTCTCGCCGTCGGGAGTTTCGCAAAGAACGCCGTCTGCCTTGATTTCCTTAGCCTTGGTATTTACATTGATCTCGAGATTGACTTCGCCAACCTTTGCAGCTGCGTTGCCAACGCCGGATTCTGCCTGAGCTTCAACGAGGCTGATATCTACACCCTTTTCCTTCAGCCAAACGCCCAGTTCAACGCCGGAACGGCCTGCGCCGATAACGACAGCCTTGCCCTTGACCAGTTCGGGATTTGCAAATGCATCCTCAACGGAAACTACATTTGCGCCGTCGATGCCGGGGATATTGGGACGGATAGCCTTGCCGCCCAGAGCTGCGATGAGGGCATCGGGCTTGATTTCGTCTACAAGTGCGGGATTTACGGGAGTATTCAGACGGACGTCAACGCCCAGCTTCTCCAGCATATACTTCTGATGCTCGATGTACTCGCCGATACGCTTCTTGAAGTAAACCTCGGTCTCGCAGAGCAGTACGCCGCCCAGCTTGTCGCTCTTCTCGCACAGAGTTACCTTATGGCCGTTCTTTGCGGAGGAAATAGCAGCTTCCATACCTGCGATACCGCCGCCTGCTACGAGAACGTGCTTCTTCTCGGGTACGCAGTGGTGGCTGAGGATCTCGCGGTCCTTGCCGGATTCGGGGTTGATGGCGCAGTAAAGACGGCCGTGCTGATACATTTCCTGAACGCAGTTGAAGCAGCGCAGGCAGTGATAAACTTCCTTATCGCGGCCGGTTCTCAGCTTTACGGGCAGGTCGGGATCGCAGATAAGGCCACGGGCCATTACGACAACGTCTGCCTTGCCGGTTGCGATGATCTCCTCAAGCTGCTCGGGGTCGGAAAGACCGCCGACGGTTGCGATGGGAGTGGAAACGTGCTTCTTGATCTCGGCAGCATACTTAACGTTGCAGCCGCCTTCCTTGAAGATACCGGGGTGGGTATACTCTACGCTTTCGGGATGCTTGGGGTTACCTACGGAAACGTGGATAAGGTCTGCGTGACCTTCAAGCTGCTTTGCAAAATCGATACCGCCGCTGATATCGTAGCCGCCCTCAAAAATTTCGGAGCCGGAAATACGGATCTCTACGGGGAAGTTCTTGCCGCACTTTCTGTGGATCTCGTCAACGATGGCGACGCCGAAACGTGCTCGGTTTTCAACACTTCCGCCCCAGCGGTCGGTACGCTGGTTGAAGAAGGGAGAGAAGAACTGGTTGATGAGCCAGCCGTGTCCGCCGTGGATGGTAACCATGCCGAAGCCGCGGTTCTTGGCGTAAAGAGCTGCATCGGAGAATTCCTCGATGACCTTGTAGATCTGCTCCTCGGTCATTTC
>JAFYLI010000031.1 GCA_017537165.1 Oscillospiraceae bacterium
CTTGCCCCTGCCGACATGAGCAACCAGATAATCGCTGCCATCGACAAGGCAATGGCCTATACCAAGGACTGCCTTGGCGCTACGGACGCCCAGCTTGGCTCCGTGCAGCCCGAGAATACCTCGGCGCTGATGGTGCTCCAGTCCTCTGCGGAAGTACCTCTTGAAAATACCCGCGCCGGTCTTTACGAGTGGGTGGAAGATATCGGCGCCATACTCCTTGACATGATGGGCACCTATTACGGTAAGCGGCCCGTAGTGCGGGAGCGTGAGGTGCGCACCACAGATGCCGACGCTATGGGTAATCCCGTTCTCGACCCTGCAACGGGTCTTATGACGGTGAAAAAGCAGAAGCGCAGAGTGGTGGAAATGTTTGATTTTTCTGTTTTCAAGGATCTGTGGCTGCGCGTCAGAGTGGATGCGGGCGCAAGCACCTATTTCAGCGAGATCGCCATGGTGCAGACCCTTGATAATTTGCGGCGGGACGGCACCCTCGATATTATCGAGTACCTTGAGCGCATTCCCGATAAGCTTATTCCCCGCAAGGCGGAGCTTATTGAGGCTTTGAGGGAGCGCAGCGATGTTAGCGGGGAGGACGCGAGCAATTCTGTGGGCATATCCGAAGCGGGCGCATTGACCCGACTTCCCACCACGGTGCAGGCCAAATACTCAAAGCTGCCTGCCGCAGCCCAAAGGGCACTGATGGCCAGAGCGAAGATGTAGGTGCGCATTATGGCTTTCCGACATGGTGGGTATAAAGCTGCCGTACGGCAGGCCCCTCATCAGTCGGCTTCGCCGCCAGCTTCCCCCCCGAAGGGGGAAGCCATAGCGGTATTAAAAATCAGGAGGTAAAAATGGAAGAAAACCGTGATTACGAGGCCGAAGTGGCCGAGCTTATGGACTTTGCCCCCGAGCTTGAGGGCGGCACGCTGCCCGACAGCGTTATCGAGGCGGCTGCGGAAGGCAAGAGCCTGAAAGAGGCTTACTCTGCTTTCCGCGAAAACAAGGAGGAGATCCTGCGGCAGAACGAGGCTGCCCGTCAGCGGGCACCCGTCGGTGGAGTTTCCGGCAGCGGCGGCATCGTAAGCCGCGAGGTGGACGATTTCCTGCGTGGCCTCTGCGAGGAATATTAACAGGATGAATTGGCACAAAGCGCCATGAAGTGAAATCAAAGATTTCATGAATTGCTTCGCATGAATTGCCCTGCAGGGCATGATGGACAACATTATTCATGGTGCGGAGCACCAATTCACGCCCGTAAGGGCAATTCATTTTAAAATTTGAAAGGATGATATTTAATGTCCGGTGGAATCAATCTTGCAAGCAAGTACAGCAAAAGCATCGACGAAAGATTTTACAAGGAGTCTCAGGCAGCTCTGGCGGTGAATAACGACTACGAGTTTACCGGTGTGAAGACCGTAAACGTCTATTCTATTCCCGCTGTTGCCATGAGCGATTACAGCCGCAGCGGCACTTCCCGCTACGGTACCCCCAACGACCTGAGCAGAAACGTGCAGACCCTTACCGTTTCCCGCGACCGCGCATTCACCTTCATCATCGACAAGGGCGACAAGCTCCAGAGCATGAAGGCTACCGACGCGGGCAAGGCGCTCAACAGACAGATCCGTGAGGTCATCGTGCCCGAATACGATGCCTACGTTTTCCGCAAGCTGGCTGCTGCCGCAACCCTTATCGGCAACGCCGCAACTGAGGAGATCACCGCGGAAAATGCCTACGAGTGCCTGCTGGCAGGCCAGGAAAAGCTGGGCGACCGCAACGTTCCCGACCGCGGCCGCGTCTGCTTCTGCAGCTATAAGTTCGCTAACCTCCTCAAGCGCGACAGCTCCTTTGTCCGCTACGGCGACAGCTCTCAGGAGCTTCTGAAGAAGGGCGTTATCGGCGAAGTGGACGGCACCAAGATCGTAAAGGTGCCCGCAAGCCGTCTGCCTTCCGGCTGCGCATTCCTGCTGGTGCATCCCATGGCGGCTACCGCACCCAAGCAGCTGGAGGAGTACAAGATCCACGATAATCCTCCCGGTATCTCCGGTTTCCTGGTTGAAGGCCGCTGCATCTATGACTGCTTCGTGCTGGACGAGAAGGCCTACGGCATCTACTACCACGGCGCTCAGGGCGTATTCCGTCCTCTTGACGTTGCCACCGCAGGCACTGACCTTGGCAAGTGCGCAGTTATGGTAGTGCCCGGCGTTACCGAGGCTCCCGCCAACAAGTGGTATTACCAGACCGCTGAGAACGAGGCTGCGCTGACCGAGCTTACCTTCGGTCAGGCCATCAACGGCGGCGAATGGACCGTTCTTACCGCATCCGGCGCGGAAATTACTCCCGACGGCACTCATAAGGTGATCCGCGTTATCGAATGCGACGGCGCAGACAAGCCTATCGCCGTGGGCGAGGCAGTTCTCCACATCGGCTAATAGGTTTTGTGCGGATGTTCCCGTCCTTGGGGACTTGGGCAAGTTCTGGCAGGGTAGGCAGGATTAAATTATGACACCCAAAAGTCGCCCCCTTGTTAAAGGGGGCTGGCGGCGGAGCCGACTGGGGGATTCAATTTAAAGTAAGAAGTAAAGGGAAATAGGTAATAGGTGGAGTAAACCCTTTCGTACACTTCTTCACTATTACTTTTTACCTATTACCTCAATTTGAATCCCTCCACCGCTTCGCGGTCCCCCTCTACCTTAAAGGCACAAGTTCGCGATACCAAATCAAAGATTTGGGCGCTCACTTCCCTTTAACAAGGGAGGAAACGGCGCTGAGCGGTCATAAACAAGTGTCAAATTAATCACGGCTTGCTAAATTGCCGTTTGCATAAGGACTATGCTCACGAAAGGAGAATACCATGACTTATAAACAGCTTCGGGATGATACTCTCCGCCTGCTTGACCGCTTCAGCGTGGCAGGCGAGGAGGTCAGCCCTACATACAATAATCAGGCGGATATACTCAAGCGGCTGCCCTCGCTGCTCAATGACGGACAGATGCTCATTGCCACTACCGTTCGCCCTATTACCGAGATGATGGAGCTGAAGCCTTACTCGGCATCACGCATGGGCAGCTGGCTGCGCTTTGTTCTGCCCGAGGATTTTTACAGAGTGTCGGGCAGGGGCCTTGCGGTGGTGCAGGGGGGCGATTGCTTCCGCAGCCATGAGTTTCAGATGCTGGGCAGTGCGGCGCTCCTTGTGCCCGAGAGCCTTTTCGGCTCCGTGGCGCTGGAGTATTACCGCTATCCCGTGCTCTTCGACACCGATGCCGATGATGACGACCGCGCCGACAATACTCCCGATACTCATGCCTTGCTGCCTTACTATGCGGCGGCTCATCTTGCCATGCAGGACGATAGTTTCCTTTATGGGGCGCTGCTCAATGAGTTCGAGGCACGGCTGGAGCGGCTGCGTCAGCCTGCAACGGCTCAGCGGATGAGCGTGCGGGATATTTACGGAGGTTTCGGCTATGAGGGTTAGTCTTTCCTCCCTGCCTGCGCGGGCCAAGACCTACTGCGTTTCCGTGGACAGATTGGACGGCGGACTGAATCTTTTTGAAGAGGAGAGCCGCCTCGATATCAATCAGACCTCGGAGATGAAAAATCTTATTTGGCGGGATGGCGCGCTGGCATCCCGCAAAGGGCAGCGGCAGGTCTGCCGACCCGCAGGCAAAGGTCTCGCGGCCTACGAGCGCTATTTCGGAGGACGGGCGATTTTCCACATAGGCAGCTGTCTTTACGCGGTTGACCCCGAAAACGGCGGAAAAAGCTGCATCTATTCGGGTCTGGAGCAGATCCCCGGCACCTTCTTCCTTTACGGCGGCAGCCTTTATTACAAGACCCGCGGAGCCTACGTTGTAATAAACGAAAAGCTTGAAGTAAGACCCGTAGAGCCCTATACCCCCGTTGTCCTGATAAACGCCGACCCCAAAAGCGGCAGCGGCGACCTTTATCAGCCGGAAAACCGCCTGAGCGAGCGCAAGACCGTCTGGTACAACGCCGACGGCGGCACTGAGTATCAGCTGCCCGTAAAGGGTGCGCAGGTGGTGGAGATAACCGTGGACGGCGAAAAGGTGGACGGCTACGGCTACGATAAGGCTACGGGTGTGGTGAGCTTCCTTTCCGCGCCGCCCGTTTCCGACCCGCCCGTGAACAACACTGTTCGCATAAGCTACGCGCTGGAAAATCCCGAGGCATGGGCAAGCATCATGGATTGCACCATGGCTGAGGTCTACGGCGGCGAGAGCAGGCTCTGCATCGTTATGGCAGGCTCGGTGGCTCAGCCCGACGGATATTTCTGGAACGGCAGCCACGCCGCTATGGATGCGGGATATTTTCCCATGGAGCACTATAATCTGGTGGGCGACAGCATCAGCGGCTTCGGACGGCAGCAGGGTATGCTGGTGGTGTTTTCACGGGGAAGCCTTGGACGCGCGTCATTTTCCCTTGTGGAGGTGGACGGGCGCGAGCGCATCAGTATGCCCTATGTGGCTATAAACAGCGTCATCGGCTGCGATATGCCCCGCAGCATACAGACCGTGGAGAACAATTTGCTGTTCTGCAATTCCCGCCTTGGCGTATTTCGCCTGCAGAGCACCTCTGCGGCATCGGAAAACGAGCTGCAGCACATTAGCCGCAACGTGGACGGAACGGAAAGACGGGCGGGTCTGCTTGCGGCAGCGGCGGAAAACTGCGCGTCCATGAACGACGGCTGCAGATACTGGCTGGCGGTGGGCGGTAAGGTGTTTCTTTGGGATCACTCCATCAGCAGCGCAAATAAGCCCAGCTGGTTTCTTTTTACCAACGTGGATGCGGCGGCTTTCGTCCGCGACGGCGACAGCGTCTGCTACCTTGCCCGCGACGGCAGGATATGCGCTTTTTACGATGGCTTTTTCGACTTTGGCGCTGCCATAGAGCGGGAGTATCGCCTGCCGCCTCAGGCTTTTGGCGGTTACGAAAGGCTCAAGGACGTGGACAAAGTGGTGCTGACCCTTTCTTCTACCACGGACAGTCTCCTGCGGCTGGATTATATCAGCGACTACGGTCGGCGCACCGAGCCTGTGCCCCTGAGGGCATATTCGTGGCGGCTTGCGCCCCGCAATATCAGTTACCGCATGCTGGATAGCCTTGGCTGGTCCCGCAGCTTCGTGCGTATGCCTGCCTGCCGCCATGTGCGCCACTTTGCAATGAGGATGTATAACAATGAGGCGGGGCAGGATCTTACTCTGCTGTCTGTCCGCATATTTTTCCGTTACCGCGCTTATGAGCGCTGAAAAGGAGGAGAAAGCAATTAAAAAACTGAATTTCACAAAGATTTGGACAAATAAAAACGATTTCCCCACCTATGAGGAGAACGAGGAGCAGGTCCGCAAGGACATGCAGTGCCTTCACGATGAGACCCGCGCCGCATTTAACGCTCTTGTGGAGGAACTGATGGGCGACGGCGCGGCTGCCCTGATAGGCGCGGCTGCTCCCGCTGGCCTTGCGGGCGGCACCGTTCAGGCGGTGCTGGATGAACTGGCAGGCGCTATCGGCGAGCTTGGCGGCTCTTTTGAGGTGGAGGGTTCCGCGCTGGTGGAACTGGTTGCGGCGGCGGTGGAACGCCGCCTGATGGCTGAGTATTATACCGCGCCGCAGGTGGAGGAAAAGCTGACGGAGCTGGGTGTGGCGGCGCTGGAAGAGCGCGTGGACACCATGGAAAACGCTCTGTCTGCCGACGGTGTAGTGGTAGGCGAAGTCCCTGCCGTATATCCCTTTACTCTGCCTGCAGCCGAACTGGCGGGCGCGGTGGAGCTTATGGGCGAAAGCCGCCCCGTATGGCTGAACGGGGAACTTGTCGCCCTTGCCGCCACGGGCGAAGCTGCCCGTCTGGTGAGGGTGCAGCCTGAAGAGGGCAGCATAATGCAGCTTGCCCTTAGCGGCGATAGTATTCCCATGGCGGATGCGGAGGATTTCGAGGCCGCTTGGGCGGATGACGGCTATCTGATCGGTAAGGCAGACGGAACCTGGTATCTTGTGAGCGTAAATACGGGCGTTTGCTCTCTGCTTACCGCTGCTGTGGGCAGCGTATTCTGCGGAGCGGCCCGCATCGGCAATATCGTTACAGCCGTGTTCCACAAAGACGGAGCCCTTAATTTCATGCGCCGCAGTATAGCCGGCGACAGCGGCTCCGAGCCTGCCATTACAGCGCTGGATCCGTATACGGAGGGCGGCAGCGCGTATGACCGCATGCTCAACGTGTGTGGCGGACTGTTCGTAATGCTCAAATACGACGCTTCCGGCTCTGCGCTGAAGGTTTATGATCCCGCGGAGCTGACGGTCGGCACAACTGTTGCCGTAGGCACTGCCGCCCGCGCCCGCAGCATCCGCGCCGAGGGTGAGGATTGCTTCTTCATTTTCGAAAGCGAGGGCGCAAGCCGCCCCGCAAGATGCAGCCTCAGCGACGGAGTGCCTGCCATCACAGTGGGTGAATTCGATGCCGAGAGCGTTATTGGAGTCGGCGGCGACGTTTTCGTAAGCGACGGAGCCAAAGTTCTCCGTTTGGAGCGGGCAACGCTGGCGGCTTTGGCAAGCATCGAGCTGCCCGCTGCCGCTGTTGAGCTTATTTACGGCGGCACTTCCTGCGCGCTTTGGGGCGGGAAGTATGTTCTTGCAGGCCCTTGGCTGCTGAACGTAGAGAATGGGAAGCTAACCGCTCTGCGCTGTGACGGCGAAGCACCTGAGGAATTTGCACTTATGCCCGCCGCCGAGCGCTGCTTTGCCGCCCGCGCCAAGGGTAGATGGTACGTTTTTGACAGCCTGCTGAGACCCCTGTGGGGCATGGTGCCCTATGCGGCAGGCGGCTTGGTATAAGGAGGAACTATGGACAAGAAGATACTCGCGGAGCTGGAGGCGCTCTATGCCAACGAAGATTGGACGGATGAAGAGCGCCGCGGCCATATAAATTTTGCCTATAACAGCATTATGGCGCAGAAGGAGGCGCAGGCCAAGTACGGCGCGGTGGATGCCAATGATCCTCAGGCGGTGCAGGCTGCCGTGGAGCGCCGCAAAGCCGAGAACGGCGGCACGCTTTTGGCAAAGCCCGTTCAGAACGGGAGCGCCGCCGTGCCCTCTGTTCCTACCGTATCAAAGCCTGCGGACAACGTGAGCGCAGGCTACGGCGAGGCGGAGAAGCAGCTGATCTCATCCATGGATGCGGCAACCGACGCCTCTGTGAAGCAGGTGGAAAACTCCGTTGCGGAGGCCAACGAGCGCTTTCAGGCGCAGCGGGATGCCGTGGCGCTGGACGAAGCACAGGCAGCGGATAATTCCGCCCTCTATGCCGAGCTGCGAGGCGATAAGGGCGGCATCGGCAGGGCGCAGTATGACAGTATCCGCAATACCGCCGCGGAAAACCGCGCGGAGATAAACCGCGCCCAGACAGCCTTTGCCCGTGATGCGGCGGTGGAGATAGCCTCGCTGCAGGCCAAGGGCGAGTACGAAAAGGCTGAAAAGCTGCTGGATATTGCTCAGGAGCGTCTGTCTGCCCTCACCAAGCTGGAGCAGTGGCAGGCCGAGTTCAACGCAGAGCGGGAGGAGTTCAATGAAAAAATCCGCCAGTGGCAGGCGGAGTATGAGCTGGCAGCCGCCAAGGTGACGGGCGTTACCTCATCGGGTGAGCCTACCGCGGACACAAACGCAAAGCTGGCGGCGCTGGGTGAAGCCATGCTGAAAAAGGGCCTTATGCCCTCTGCCGCCCAGCTCAAAGCCATGGGCATGACCGAGGCTCAGGCGAGGGAGTATATAAACAGCATGAAAGTGGAAGCATAAGCACTTTTGGCAGCGGCGCTGCGGAAAGCGGAATGGGCAGGCCCATTCCCTACAAAGCCGATTGAGATATTGGCTACTTGTAGGGCGGTGGCCTGCCACCGCATAAAGGGGAAATACCTGCGAAAAAAGTCGGGCGGTCATGGCTTTACAAAGACCGCCGTTCGTGGTATACTCTCTTGGTAATATGCGCCTGTAGCCCAATGGATAGGGCATCAGATTCCGGTTCTGAGGGTTGGGGGTTCGAGTCCCTTCAGGCGTGCCAAAAACTCCGAACACCCGAAAGGGTGTTCGGAGTTTTTGTTACATCATCAAACAGAAGGGGCGAGAACCGGAGGTTCGATAAATGACACCCCAAGAACCGGAGCCTGTGGCGAACGGTGATTGGCTGGTGGAATTTATGCACGCGAGCGGAGCGAGTCGCAGTCCCTTCAGGCGTGCCATGCAATTAACCCGCATTTGTTTTAAACAAATGCGGGTTAATTGCAACTAAATCCGTCCTGCAGACGGGATAAATCTACCTGCGATAGATGAAATCACTTTGTGATGAAATCCGACTTCGTCGGGAGGGGACGGATTTAATTTCATCTGTGCAGCAGATTTCATCCGAGCGAAGCTCGGATTTCATCGCCGTAGGCGATTTCATATTCTATTTTACATTGACAACACCATTGTTTTATGCCCTAATATAAGCATAATCCAATGGGAGGTGGCTGCATGAAGAAAATCATAATCAATGTAATTCTCGCCTTGGCGGCGCTGGGTGCGCTGAGTCTTTCGCTGCTCTGCGCTGTCAATAACCGCGTGCTGCTGAGCACCGCGGATAAGATCGTGTCCGTGGAGGAGGCTGCCGTGCTGGAGGCCGACTGCATTCTCGTCCTCGGAGCGGGCGTAAACGGAGAGCAGCCCTCACTTATGCTGGCCGATCGCCTTGAGCGAGGCATGGAGCTTTACTTTGCGGGTGCAGCGGAAAAGCTGCTGATGAGCGGCGACCACGGCCGAGAGGACTACGATGAAGTAAACGTGATGAAGGAGCAGGCTGTGGCCGCAGGTGCCGACCCTTCGGACGTGTTCATGGATCATGCGGGCTTCTCCACATACGAGAGCCTTTACCGCGCGCGGGATGTTTTCCTGGCGAAGCGGATAATCATAGTGACCCAGCCATACCACCTGCCCCGCGCCCTTTACATAGCCGAAGCGCTGGGCCTTGAAGCATGGGGCGTGGGTGCGGAGGGCGAAGATTATTTCGGCCAGAGCTACCGCAACGCCCGTGAGGTGCTTGCCCGAGCCAAGGACGTGCTTTACTGCGTGGCTAAACCCGAGCCGACCTTTCTTGGCGAAGCCATCCCCGTATGGGGCGATGGCAACGCAACCAACGATTAAATAAAAATGCCGTGAGGGAAAACCTCACGGCATTAAGCTTATATATCAGCCTATCATCTGAATGTTCTTTATCTTGTCGCCTGCGTAGTGCTTGCGGAAGAAGTATACGCAGAGGATGAGGGATACCACGCTGGCGGCGGGAGTACCGAGACCTACGTGGAAGAGGGTGGCGCCGTCGATGCGGCTCATGAAATATGCGATGGGGATACGGACGAGGAAGGCGGTGGCCATGCTGTGGGCCGCTACGAAGGCGGTCTTGCCGCTGCCGTTGAAGAGTCCGTTCAGGCAGAACATGAAGCAAACCAGTATGCAGTCCCAGCTGAAGGGATAAAGATAACCTACGCCCGCCTCGATAACGGCCATGTCGGTGGTAAGCAGGCCGAGAAGCTGTCTGGGGATGATGTGGGCGGTGGTTACGAAGGGGATGCCGATGCAGAGGGAGAATGCCATGCCGTAAAATGCGCTCTTCTTGGCGCGCTCGGGCTTGCCTGCGCCGATGTTCTGAGCGGTGATGGTGGAAAGAGCAGAGGAAAGAGCCCAGGGGAAGGTCATGCCGATGTCAACGACCTTACCTACAAGACTTGCGCCTGCGGCTGCGTTTACGCCCATCTGGTTGGTAACCTTGGTGATAACGAGGAAGGACAGGCTGACGAGGGTGTTCTGCAGGCTCATGGGAACGCCGAGGCGGAACATATTTGCAATGATCTTGCGGTCAACGCGAATGTCTTCCTTGTGGAAATCATAGGGGAAGCCGGTCTTCCAAATGTAAAGGCAGGCCAGCGCGAAGCTGATGAACTGGGAAATTACGGTGGCGAGGGCTGCGCCGGAGGCTGCCAGACCCAGCAGAGCTACGAAAATGTAGTCCAGCACGATGTTGGACAGGCAGGCGATACCGACAAATACCATGGGTGCGGTGGAGTTGCCGAGACCGCGGAGCAGGGAGCCGGTAATATTGTAGCCCATGATGAAGATGTTGCCGAAGGAGCAGATCTTCAGGTAGTTCCAGCATTCGTCAACGGCCTCGGGAGGAACGCTGAGAACTTTTATAAGGAACTTGCCGAAAACCAGCTGCAGTATCATGACGACAACGGAAATTACCAGGCACATGAATGCGGTGCTGGTGATGGCTGCGGTGGTGTCCTTGCTGCGCTTTGCGCCGAAGTACTGGCCGATCAGTACGGTGCCGCCGCTGGTGATACCCATAAACAGGTTGGTGATAAGGTTCATTATGCTGCCGCCGGTGGATACGCCGGAGATAGCGCCTGCGGTGGCGAAGCGGCCCATGAAGGTTACGTCGGCCGCGCCGTAGAGAACCTGAAAAATACTGGAGATAAAGAAGGGCAGGGCGAAGCGGATCAGTGCCTTACCGACACTGCCTTCGGTGAGAGAAAGAGGCTGCCGCTCCTTTTTTGCTAAAACGCTCATTGGCAAATTCCTTTCGGGAGAATAGTTGGTTAAAAGACCATAACCTCACAATTATATCAGCTTGGAGATTGATGTCAAGGAATATTACTGGGGAATAGGCATTTATTTACCAATTTGAGGAAGGATGACGGGTTCGGCGCTGCCTTCCGCGTCGAAGTCAAGACGGAAAGGTCTCAGCGCGGAATTTCTGAAAAGCTCTATGAAGTGCGCCTCGTCCTTTATGGGCTCTTCGCTTGCCATTCCGCCCAGCTTGCGCTGGCGGGCGGCGATGTGGTTGTCGGTGCCCGCGAAGATGGGCAGGCCGTAGTTTTCGGCGTACAGGGCAGCCATGGTGTTTTCAAAGTCGCTGCGGCAGGCGTTGTATATTTCCACGCCGTGAACGAGACGGGGGAAGAGGCGGATGTGGTCGATGTAACCTGCCTCACGGAAGGGGTGAGCGTGGATTATGAGCGCGCCCTGCTCTGCCAAAAATGCCAGCTGAGCGCTGCGCTCCATACTTTCGATTTCGGGATGAGCCAAATACCAGGCCGCATCAAGGCCGTAGATGAGGAAGTCGGTGCCCAGATAGCTGGCCTCCACGCCGAAGAAAACGTCGATGCCGATCTCTTTGCCCACGCGGAGAGCCTCCTCGTATGCGGAAACGTAAAATTCAATGCGCTCTGCGTAGGGCAGGGAGGGGTCGATGTTTATGTTGCCGTCCACAAAGTGGTTGGTGATGAAAATGCCTGCGTAGCCTATATTCTTGTAAAACTCCACACTTTCGCGAACGCTTGCGGATGCGCAGCGGCTTACGGGCGCGGTGTGAAGATGTGTTTCGTAAAGGTACATGGTCTTGCCTCCTTGGTTTGATGTATCTATCATACTGCGGCGAGAGAGGAAAGGAAAGAAAAATTTCGGTATAAGAAAAAAGCACTTGCGTTTGCAAGTGCTTTTTTTGGCGGAGAAGGAGGGATTCGAACCCTCGAACGGCTTTTGACCGTTACACGATTTCCAATCGTGCGCGCTCGACCGGGCTACGCGACTTCTCCACATAATCCGCTCAAGATCTTCCGATATTAATTTATGCCGGATGAACCAAGCTTTGTTATTATAAGCCATAGTTTGTGTAAAGTCAATAGGTTTTTGAAAAATATTTTTGGGTTTGGAAAGAAGGCGGATTGTAGGCCAGCCTTCACCCCTTCGGTGGGAACGCAGGAAAGGAACCGGCATGGCGGCTGAGGCGTGCCTCAGCCCTACGAGATCAACTTTACCTGTTCGGTGAACGTAGGGCAGGGGCGTGCCCCTGCCGCTTGTAACGAAGTTAAACCCACGGGGGCGGAACGGTCAAGACCGTTCCCTACATTCGGGGAACAAAGGGAAATCAAGTTTGTAGGGAACGCTCTTGAGCGTTCCGTTTGCGGCGATATGCAGGCAATAACGATAATACGCAAAATGTAAAAACAAGGGGTTAGGCTCCCCTTTGAGGGGGAGTTTTGCATGGTGTGACAGTTTGTTTACAGTTCTATCAAATAGCGCCGTTGAATTTACTTGGTTTCTGTCAGCTCGTCCAGATCGTAGGGAGTGGTCTGGTAGACGTAATAGTTGAGCCAGTTGCTGTAAAGAAGCTGGGCATGGGCGCGCCACTTGACCAGAGGGCCTTTGGCGGGGTCATCGTCAACGAAGTAGTTCTCGGGAACGTCGGGGTTGATGCCCTTGTTCACGTCGCGCTCGTATTCCAGCTGCAGGGTGTCGGGGTCGTACTCGGGATGACCCATGATGAAGAATCGGCGGTTATTTTCGCTCTTTACGGCGAAAACGCCTGCCTTGTCGGAAGTGGAGAGCAGCTCCAGCTCGGGGTTGGCGAGGATATCCTCTGCGCTCACGCCGGTATAGCGGGAGTGGGGGATATAGAACTCATCGTCAAAGCCGCGGAAGAAGGGGGACTGCTTCTTTTCGACAGTGTGCTTGTAAACGCCCGAAAGCTTTTTGGGCAGGTCGAACTTATCGATGCCGTAGTGGTAGTAAAGACCGGCCTGAGCACCCCAGCAAATGTGGAAAGTGCAGTGGACGTTGGTCTTGCTCCACTCCATGATGCGGCAAAGCTCGGGCCAATAGTCGACGTCCTTGAACTCCAGCTTCTCAACGGGAGCGCCGGTGATGATCATGCCGTCGTAATGGCGGTGCTTGATCTCGTCGAAGGTGCGGTAGAAGGAGGAAAGGTGATCCTCGTCTACGTTCTTGGCCTCGTGGCTGATAGTGCGCAGCAGCTCCACCTCTATCTGCAGGGGAGTGTTGGCAAGCTTACGGAGGAGCTGAGTTTCCGTTACTATCTTGGTGGGCATGAGATTGAGAATGAGCAGTTTAAGGGGACGGATGTCCTGATGCATGGCGCGATACTCGGTCATGACGAAAATGTTCTCGCCCTCAAGAATGCTGCGGGCCGGCAGAGAATCGGCAATTTTAATAGGCATAACAGTTCCTCCAATCTTCGGTGTAAAAAAAGAAACGGGGACGCCGTTTGGCGTCCCCGGTGAATAGCTCTTAGACCCAACAAGCAAGTTTTGATTGTGAGTTGCGGAAAGACGGGCGAGAAAATTTTCTGCCGAATGAGCCGAAAAGCGCAGGAAATACTTGGTGTATTGCCGAGCATTTTCGGGGCGGAGCGGCTGGAAATTAGCCGACCGTATTACGCAAACGAGTAATCAAAGGTTGCTTTTTAGATTAAGCCTGCTGCTTTGCGGCGTTGATCTTTACGCCGGGGCCCATGGTAGAGGCGGTAACGCAGCTCTTGATGTACTGACCCTTTGCAGCGGCGGGCTTGGCCTTGATGATAGCGCCGATGAGAGCCAGATAGTTCTCAAAGAGCTTCTCCTTGCCGAAGGAAACCTTGCCGATGGGGCAGTGGATGATGTTGGTCTTGTCAAGACGGTACTCGATCTTACCGGCCTTGATCTCCTTGATACCCTGAGCCAGGTTGGGGGTAACGGTACCTGCCTTGGGGGTGGGCATGAGGCCCTTAGGACCAAGGATCTTACCGAGACGACCAACGACACTCATCATATCGGGGGTAGCGATAACAACGTCGAAGTCGAAGAAGTTTTCCTTCTGGATCTTCTCAGCCAGCTCCTGGCCGCCTGCGTAATCTGCGCCTGCGTCGAGAGCTTCCTGGATGCGCTCTTCCTTGCAGAAAGCCAGAACCTTAACGGAACGGCCGGTACCGTGGGGAAGAACGATAGCGCCGCGGACCTGCTGGTCAGCGTGGCGGGAGTCAACGCCGAGCTTTACGTGAAGCTCAACGGTTTCGTCAAACTTAGCCTTGGAAGCCTTTACGACCAGATCGAAGGCGTCCATAGCATCATACTGAATGGATCTATCAACAAGCTTAGCGCTTTCTTTGTAATTCTTACCTCTGAACAACTTATTTTCCTCCTTAATTATGGGGACAACTACCGAAGGTGTGTCCCATGTGGTTTCGCGGAATAATCCTCCCACGTCAGGGGTGCTGAGTTAAACTCAGTCAGCCACCACGATGCCCATGCTGCGGGCAGTACCTGCGATCATGCTCATAGCTGCTTCAACGCTTGCTGCGTTGAGGTCGGGCATCTTCTGCTCGGCGATCTTCTGGAGATCTTCCTTGGAGATGGTAGCAACCTTATCTCTCTGGGGAACGCCGGAACCCTTCTCGATGCCGCAAGCCTTCTTCAGAAGAACAGCTGCAGGGGGGGTCTTGGTGACGAATGTGAAGCTGCGGTCAGAGTAAATGGTGATGACAACGGGAATGGTCATACCCATGTCGTTCTTGGTGCGCTCATTGAACTCCTTGGTGAATGCAGCGATGTTAACGCCGTGCTGACCAAGGGCAGGGCCTACGGGGGGGGCGGGAGTTGCCTTACCGCCGGGAATCTGCAGTTTTACGAATCCAACTACTTTCTGTGCCACTTTATGTGTACCTCCTAATAATCTGTGGTGCACGGCGGGACGCCCCGCCGCGGTTCTGTCGGGAATTTCTTCCCTCCCACTCTTTACGGAACCTTTGGTGTTTTGTTAATTTGCTTCCGTGACTTCGACCTGATCCAGCTCAAGATCGACCGGAGTCTCGCGGCCGAACATGGAAAGAACAACACGCAGGCGGTTCTTTTCTGCATCGACCTCGTCGACAGTACCCAGGAAACCGTCCAGGGGGCCGTCGATAACCTTTACGGTATCGCCAACCTTTACGCCAACAACGATCTCGCGCTTCTCAACGCCCAGAGAAAGGATCTCAGCCTCGCTCAGGGGGATAGGCTTATTCTCAGAGCCGACAAAACCGGTAACACCGCGTACATTTCTTACAAGGTGCCAGCTTTCATCGGTGAGGATCATCTTGACGAGGACATAGCCGGGGAAAATCTTATGCTCCGTGACTTTAGTCTTGGAATCCACAATTTCGGTAACGGTTTCAACGGGAATGTTTATCTCATGGATAAGGTCGTGCATCTTTCTGTTTTCAACAGCCTTCTCTATGGAAGCCTTGACCGTGTTTTCGTAACCGGAGTATGTGTGGACGACATACCATCTGGCGCTTTCTGCCATTATAAAACCATTCCTTTCCCGTTAACGATTCTTAGCCGCCAATGCTGATAAGCGACTGAACGATGAGATATGCAAGCTGGTCAAAAGCCCAGATGACGATACCGGCAAGAACCATAACTACAACAGCAACGATAACGTTGTTGAGGGTCTGCTTGCGGGTGGGCCATACGACTTTCTTGAGCTCGCTCTTCATTTCGCGGAACCAGCGTGCAGTACGCTTAGCGGCGCGAGCGAAGATGTTTTCCTTGTCCTTCTTTGCCTTTTCGGGCTTAGAAGCATTGATCTCTTTAGCCATTAGAACCTCTATCCCTTCTTACTTGGTTTCGGTGTGAACGGTGTGCTTACGGCAGAAACGGCAGTACTTGTTCATCTCGAGACGATCGGGTGTGTTCTTCTTGTTCTTGATGGTGTTGTAGTTGCGCTGCTTGCACTCATTGCATCTCAGGGTAACTCTTACTCTCATTTATCGGCACCTCCTTAGTTATTTCCCTGTTTCCTGCCTCGCTCAAGCGGGGCGGAAGGCGGGGATTGTTGCCTCCCTGGTCGGGGTTTGGGCATGGCTGGACAGACCTCTCCCATGACAGGTAGAAGTACTATATCACACTTGTGCAGTTGCGGTCAAGCATTTTTTCAGTATTTTTTGAAGAATTGGTAATTGAGTATGCGGTGTGATAAAGCGGTGCAGCGATGCGCACTATATTTTGTAGGGAACGCTCTTGAGCGTTCCGCTTGCGGCGATAGTGCCGGAAGTAAATAAACATTGCGGAACGGTCAAGACCGTTCCCTACAAGCGTGATTGAAATTTGTTCGATGTTCGTGGTAGGGTGGGATGCTCACATCCCACCGCGGATTGCGGCAGCGGCAAAAGCCATGCGCTGTAGGGAGCGTCGCCCCAGACGCTCCGCCATATACCCATTGCACCAAAAGTCCTGTCATTCTGAGGCTTTGCCGAAGAATCTCCGCACTTCATGTAAGATTGGCAGTAACATCAGCTGCGGAGATGCTTCGCTGCGCTCAGCATGACACGGTTTTTTGCTGCGGCTGTTTGTCGCTGCCGCTCCTCGCAATGACACATAGTTTTCAATGCTCTGCAAGCGGAGCGGACGTGCACAGAGCCGCCCCTTTCGGAGCGGCTCGGCCGACATATATTATATATGTATATTACAGATTGAAAAATGCCTTCATGCCGGGATACTGAGCGGAGTCGAAAAGCTCCTCTTCGATGCGCAGCAGCTGATTGTACTTTGCAACGCGGTCGGTGCGGCTGGGTGCGCCGGTCTTGATCTGGCCTGCGTTGAGAGCAACGGAGATGTCGGCAATGGTGGTGTCCTCTGTCTCGCCGGAACGGTGGGAAACAACGGCGGTGTAGCCTGCGCGGTTTGCCATCTGGATAGCGTCGAGGGTCTCGGTGAGGGTGCCGATCTGGTTTACCTTAATGAGGATAGCATTGGCTACGCCCAGCTCAATGCCCTTCTGCAGGCGCTTGGTGTTGGTAACGAAGAGATCGTCGCCAACCAGCTGGATCTTCTTGCCCAGAGCATCGGTGAGCATCTTCCAGCCTTCCCAGTCCTCTTCGGCCATGCCGTCTTCCAGAGAGATGATGGGATACTTCTCACAGAAGTCAACCCACATATCAACCATCTGCTGGCGGCTCATAACGGTGCCGCGCTTGGGCAGATGATAGCTCTGATCCTCTTCGGACCACCACTCGGAGGTGGCTGCGTCCATAGCGATGCGGAAGTCCTCGCCGGGCTTGTAACCTGCCTTCTCGATAGCGGTAACGAGAGCCTTCAGTGCATCCTCGTCGCTGTCAAGGTTGGGAGCGTAGCCGCCCTCGTCGCCAACGCCGGAAGAGGGAACGACCTTCTTCAGGGTGTGGAAAACTTCTGCGCACATACGCAGAGCTTCGCGGAAGCTGGTGGCGGAAACGGGCATTATCATGAATTCCTGAATGTCAACGGAGTTGTTGGCATGAGCGCCGCCGTTGAGGATGTTCATCATGGGAACGGGCAGGGTCTTGGCGTTGATGCCGCCGATATAGGAATAGAGGGACTGACCGAGGCTTTCTGCTGCAGCTCTTGCGCAGGCCATGGAAGCGCCAAGGATAGCGTTTGCGCCAAGGCGGGACTTGTTCTCGGTGCCGTCAAGGGAAATGAGCAGAGCGTCGATGGCGGGCTGCTCAAGAACGTTCATGCCGATGAGAGCGGTGGCGATCTCGGTGTTTACATTATCAACTGCGTTCAGAACGCCCTTGCCGAGGTAACGGCTCTTGTCGCCGTCGCGAAGCTCGCAAGCCTCAAAGATACCGGTGGAAGCGCCGGAGGGAACTGCTGCGCGGCCTACGGTGCCGTCTTCCAGATATACTTCTACTTCAACAGTGGGATTGCCGCGGGAGTCGAGTATTTCTCTGCCGATTACGTCGGTAATTTCAAGATAAGCTTTCATTTTCTGTTCCTATCCTTTCCGCATTTGGCTTTTATTTTAATTTGTTAGTTTTTTACGATGAGGCTTTCGCCGCTCATTTCGGAGGGCTTTTCAAGACCCATCAGGTCAAGCATAGTGGGAACAATGTCGCACAGGCGACCCTCGCGCAGCTTTACATCCGCGCCGCGGATAATAAAGGGTACGGGATTGAGGGTGTGAGCGGTGTGGGGGGAGCCGTTGGGCTCCTGCATCTGCTCGGCATTGCCGTGGTCGGCGGTGATGATGGCGGTGCCGCCCAGCTCTTCGGTGGCGGCGACTACCTTGCCAACGCAGGCATCGACGGTGCTTACGGCGCTCACTACCGCGTCGAATACGCCCGTGTGTCCAACCATGTCGCAGTTTGCGAAGTTGACGATGACCACGTCGTAAAGGCCGCTGCGAATGCGCTCGCAGACCTCGGCGCAGACCTTGTGGGCGCTCATTTCGGGAATGAGGTCGTAGGTGGCAAACTCCTTGGGAGAGGGAATGAGAACTCTGTCCTCGCCCTCCGATTCGGCCTCGGAGCCGCCGTTGAAGAAGAAGGTTACGTGAGCGTACTTCTCGGTCTCTGCGATGCGCAGCTGAGTCATGCCGACGCGGCTGAGGAACTCGCCCAGAGTGTTGTGAGGCAGCTCGGGAGGGTAGGCCACGGATACGTTGGGCATGTTGGCATCGTACTGAGTGAGGCAGATGAACTTCACGGCGAAGTAGCCGTCTCTGCGCTCAAAACCGTTGAAATCGGGATCGGTAAAGGCGCGGGTGATCTCACGGGCGCGGTCGGGGCGGAAATTCATGAAGAATACCGTGTCGCCCTCGCGAACCGTGCCTTCGGGCGCTACAACAACGGGCTCAATGAACTCGTCGGTCTTGCCCTGAGCGTAAGAGTCCTCTACCGCGCGGACGGGATCGTCGTAACGGACGCCTTCGCCGCAGACGATGGCGTTGTAGGCGCGCTCAACACGCTCCCAGCGCTTATCTCTGTCCATGGCGTAGAAACGGCCGCAGAGGGTTGCAACCTTTGCGATGCCGCTCTCCTCGCACTTCTTTACGCAGCGCTCCATGTATCCCTTGCCCGAAGTGGGGGAGGAATCACGGCCGTCCATAAAGCAGTGGAAGAAAACTTCCTTTACGCCGTTGCGCTTGAGCAGCTCAAGCATGGCCCAGAAGTGGGAGTCGTGGCTGTGGACACCTATATCGGAGAGAAGTCCGAAAATGTGGGCGCGGCCGGAGCAGCACTTGGCTGCGGCATCGGCAAGAACGCTGTTTTCGTAGAAACTGCCGTCCTCAATGGCATTGGAAATGCGCAGCAGGCTCTGATAAATAACGCGGCCTGCGCCGATGTTGGTGTGGCCTACCTCGCTGTTGCCCATGGTGCCTTCGGGCAGACCAACGTCGGGGCCCGAGGCGGAGAGGGTAGTGTGAGGATTTTTGGCCCAAAGGGCGTCCAGCACGGGGGTGTCGGCGGCTTTGATGGCGTTGCCCTCCACTTTGTCGGAGATGCCGAAGCCGTCCATGATTATCAATGTAGTAGGTGTTTTCATAGTTCCTTACTGATTGGCGGCCTGTATTATGGAAATGAACTTTCCTGCGTCGAGGGAGGCGCCGCCAATGAGGCCTCCGTCTACATCGGGCTGAGCCAGCAGCTCAGCAGCGTTGCCGGGATTCATAGAGCCGCCGTACAGAATGGGGATGGCTCTTGCGGTGCGCGCGTCATACATTTCGCGGAGAACGGCGCGCATTTGGCTGCAGACGTACTGCGCCTGATCGGGCGTAGCGGTGCGGCCGGTGCCGATAGCCCAAATGGGCTCGTAGGCAAGTATCATCTTTCTTGCGCGCTCGGCAGTGATGCCGTAAAGGGCGGACTTTACCTGAGCGCGGACAAGGTCGAGGGTTATGCCCGCTTCGTGCTGCCAAAGGGTCTCGCCGACGCAGACGATGGGAGTAAGGTCATGGTCGAGAGTGAGCTTGACCTTGCTGTTTACGGCGCGGTCAGTTTCGCCGTGATACTCGCGGCATTCGCTGTGGCCGATTATAACGTACTTTGCGCCGCCGTCGCGGAGCTGGGCTGCGCTTACTTCTCCGGTGTATGCGCCGGAGTCATGCTCACTTACGTCCTGAGCGCCAACGGCGATACGGCTGTCCTTAAAGTGCTTTACCGCTGCGGGAACGATAACCGCAGGGGCACAGATGACGATATCGCAGTGCTTGGTTTTGCCGCATGCACTCTTGAGCGCATCGGCAAAGGGCTTTACCTGAGAGGGCAGCAGGTTCATTTTCCAGTTGCCCGCTATAACGGTCTTGCGGTATTTTCTGTTCATATATTATTCCTTATCGAGGAGGCAGGCGATGCCGGGCAGTTCCTTGCCTTCCATGAATTCAAGGGATGCGCCGCCGCCGGTGGAGATGTGGGACATGTGCTTGGAGAGACCGAACTGCTCAACGGCAGAAACGGAGTCGCCGCCGCCTACAACGGTGGTACCCTTGCACTCTGCCATAGCGTTGGCAATAGCGCGGGTGCCGTAGGAGAAGGCGTCGAATTCAAAAACGCCCATGGGGCCGTTCCAGATAACGGTGCCTGCGCGGCGGATCTCGTCGGCGAAGATAACGCGGGTGCGCTCGCCGATGTCCATGCCCATTCTGTCCTCGGGGATGCGCCAGGTGGGATGAGTCTCGGGCTCGGCGTCGGGAGCGAACTCCTCGGCGGTAACGGTATCCTCGGGGAGGAGGAACTTTACGTGGTTCTTAGTGGCGCGGGCCATGGCTTCCTTGGCGTACTCAATGTTGTCAGCGTCCAGCAGAGAGGTGCCGATGTTGCCGCCCTGAGCCTTCATGAAGGTGTATGCCATGCCGCCGCCGATAATGAGGGTGTCGGCCTTGTTGATGAGGTTATCGATAACGCCTATCTTGTCGGCAACCTTTGCGCCGCCGAGAACGGCAACCAGAGGACGCTTGGGATTTTCCAGAGCGCCGCCGATGCCCTTCAGCTCGGCCTCAATGAGGAAGCCGCAAACTGCGGGGAGGTAGGCTGCGATGCCTGCGGTGGACGCATGGGCGCGATGGCATGCGCCGAAAGCGTCGAATACGAAAACGTCGGCAAGGGAGGCCAGCTCCTTTGCAAACTCGGGATCGTTCTTTTCTTCGCGCTTGTCAAAACGTACGTTTTCAAGCATCATGATCTCGCCGGGCTGCAGTTCGGCGGCCAGCTTCTGAGCGCTGGGGCCAACGATGTCGGTGGCCATCTTTACCTTCTTGCCAAGCAGAACGGAAACGCGCTTTGCAACGGGCATGAGGCTCTGGTCTGCTACGTATTCACCCTTGGGTCTGCCAAGGTGAGAGCAGAGGATGAGGGCTGCGCCCTGCTCGAGAATGTACTTGATGGTGGGCAGGGAAGCGGTGATGCGGGTATCATCGGTGATAACGCCGGTGGCCATGGGTACGTTGAAGTCGCAGCGGAGAAGGACCTTCTTGCCCTTCAGATCAATGTCGACAACGGATTTCTTGTTGTAATTCATATCTTTCGCTCTCCTTATTTTGTCTGCAGTAGTCCCTTGTAGCCGTGCTGGCGCAGTGCTTCATAGCACATTACCGCAACGGAATTGCCGATATTCATGCTTCGCGCCTCTTCGCGCATGGGGATGCGGATGCAGGTGTCGGGGTAACGCAGACGCAGCCACTCGGGCAGACCGGCGGTTTCCTTGCCGAATACCAGCCAGCAGTCCTCGTCGAAGCTAACGTCAGTGAAGCAGCGGCTGCCCTTGGTGGTGGCAAGCCACAGTTTTTCGTGCCCGTGCTGCTCAAGAAAACTGTCAATATTTTCGTAAACGTGGATGTCCACAAGGTGCCAGTAGTCGAGGCCTGCCCGCTTTACGGCCTTGTCGGAAATATCAAAACCCAAAGGGCGAACAAGGTGCAGTCTGCTGCTTGTAACGGCGCAGGTGCGGGCGATATTGCCCGTATTCTGCGGGATCTCGGGTTCGACCAGAACTATGTTTATCATCGGCTGTATCTATCCTTTTTATTGGCGTAATTTTACAAGTATATATTTTACTCCTATTTTCCGTTTTTTTCAAGGTAAATAACATATAATCACGCCTATTTTACAGCTGAAAAGTTGCGAAAAATGCCTAAAAAACACAAAAACCCCGTATCTTTTACGGGATTTTGTTTGTGCTCGATTATTTTCAGCGATTGGAGTTCAGATAGGTTTCAAGAATGAGAGTGGCCGCAACTGCGTCCACCACGGCCTTGTGCTTTTTCATCTTTTTGCCGCTTTCGGAGAGAATGCGGTGGGCGTCCACGGTGGTGCGGCGCTCGTCTATCATGATGACCTCTGCGCCGGTAAGCTCGCGGAGGGTTTGAGCCATGGCCTCGCTCTTCTCTGCGCGGGGGCCGCGGCTGCCGTCCATGTTCACGGGGCAGCCCATGACTATCTTGCCCGCATTGCGGGATTTATACAGATCGGCCAGCTTGCCTGCAAGGCGCTCTGCGTTCCAATCTTCAACTACAAGCGTTTCGCCTGCGATGATGCCGCTTATATCGGAAAATGCCACGCCGGTGCGTGCATCGCCGTAATCTATAGCCATGATTTTCATAGGATGTACCTCCGTTGTTGTGGATGAGTTGCCCGAGAGGCAATTCATTTTTTAATTATCAGTTATCAAGCTGAAAAAGTCAATTCTCACCGCAAAAAAACTTGTTGCAAATAAGAAAAATCGTGCTATAATCATTTTAGCAATCGAAGCACGAGAGTGCTAATTATAGATATTCACCCCAAGGAGGAAATTCGAAATGGCAAAAAAGCAGTTTAAAGCTGAATCCAAGCGTCTGCTTGGGCTTATGATCGACTCTATATATACCCACAAGGAAATTTTCCTGCGTGAGCTTATCTCCAACTCCAGCGACGCTATCGACAAGCTTTGCTACAAGGCGCTCACCGATGAGGGCGTAGGCATGAGCCGCGGCGACTTCTGCATC
>JAFYLI010000032.1 GCA_017537165.1 Oscillospiraceae bacterium
ATTGCGCAGCTCGAAGCGGCGCTTATTGGGGCTCTTGGCATAGGCAGGAATACGGATAACCGCACTGCGGTTGGAAGTAGCGTAACCCACGGTCACAGGAGCCTCAAAACCAGGCACCAGACGCTTGAAGGAGTTGGTGCTGGGGTTGGTGATGGCGCACAGGGAGGAGATGTGCTTCAGCAGACCGCCCATGAACCAGTGAGCTTCCTTGCTCAGGTGAGAATAACCGTTATCATCGGAGAATACGGGCTCGCCGTTCTTCATAAGGAGCATGTGAACGTGCATACCGCTGCCTGCCTCGCCGTAGATGGGCTTGGGCATGAAGGTTGCGGCCTTGCCGTACTTGAGAGCAGTGTTGTGGATGATATACTTGATCATCATGGTAGCGTCAGCCATCTTGGACATCTCGCCCAGCTGAGGCTCGATCTCGAACTGGCCGGAAGCGGCAACCTCGGGATGATGATAGTTTATCTCGATGCCTGCATTGCCCATGTGCATGCACATTTCGCTTCTGCACTCGTAAGCAACGTCGAAGGGCTTGGCAACATGGTAAGCCTTCTGCTTGGGAACGATAACGCCCTGACCCTGGGTAGCGCTGTTCCAGTAAGACTGCTGAGCGTCAACTCTTGCGCTGATGCTGTTGGGCTGAACTTCCCAACCTACCTGATCGAACAGATAGAACTCGAACTCGGGCAGGATATACATGGTATCAGCGATGTCGCAATCTCTCATGTACTGCTCTGCAGCGAGAACGATGTTGCGGGGATACTGAGCCAGAGGACGGTTTTCGGGGCTGTCGATGATCATTGCATTACCGGTCATGGACAGAGTGGGGATGGAGCAGAAGGGATCGATAACAGCGGTGTCGGGATCGGGAATGAAGACCATGTCGCTCTTCTCTACAACAGCGTAGCCGTAGTTGGAGGCGTCAAAGCCGATACCGCTCTTCATGGTATCTTCGGAGAAGTTCTTTGCGGGAATGGTAACGTGGCGGTACTGACCATTGATATCGACCATCTTGAAGTCGACCATTTCAATACCGTTTTCCTCAATAATCTTCAGAATATCCTGAACGCTTTTACTCATAATTTCACACCCCTGATGTGTTAAAAATTTGTTTTAATGATATACTAACTTTTTCAAAATAACAATACTGATGCGTTATTTTTTTGTATTTTTTTATTGTACAAAACAGCAAAAAAGCACGGAGCACCCGATACTGTACATCGGTCTGCTCCGTGCTTTTTATAATTCACAGTTCAACTTGCCCGTTATTCGCCGAATTCGGCAGCGAAGCGAGCTATTTCGTCAGCAATAATGGGGTCGATATGACCGTTCAGGCTGCCGGGACCGCCTGCTGTGGGCGAGGGAATGAAATGACCGCCGGGAATATAGGTCGAGCATACGCGGCGAACTTCTGCGCGTACGGTTTCTTCGGTGGCATCGGGGAAATCCACCTTGGCTGCATCGATACCGCCCATCATTATCATATTACCCTTCAGGCGGGACTGGATATCAACGATATCGTTCTGAGGAAGAACGCCCTGCCAGATATCGATACCGATCTCTTCCATATCCTCAATAAGAGGCTCAAGGAAGCTGTCGGAATGATGCATGATGAGAACGCCCTGCTCGTGGAGGTATTCATAAAGACGCTTATAACCGGGCTTGAAAATTTCGCGCCAGGTATCGGGACTCATGAACATGGATGTCTTTGCGCCCCAGTCGTCATGCTGGAACAGAACGTCGGGAGCAAGGTTCTCGCAGATCTGCTTATAGCATTCCATACGGTAATCCACGATAAGGTCTACCATTTCTTTCATTATTTCAGGCTCTGCCACAAGGTTCATAAGGCAGTTTTCAAAGCCGGTGATATTACGCAGCAGCTCAAAATTGCCTACGGGAACGAGCGTAAGGCTGAGCTTACCCTGAGCGCGTGCAGCAGCCTGCTGACCCTTGAAGGGTTCCCAATCAAACTGCATATTGGCAACGTCAGGCTTTTTGAGCACCTCTCTCCACTTTTCAACGTCGGGGCAGACCACGTACTCACCTTCTACGGGCATTACACCGGGCTGTCCCAAGGGCCAACTCATATGCACTCCCCATGCGTCCACAAGGGTCATACCGGGAGCCTGAGGCGACACGGCTATGGTAACGGGATTCATCATAAACTCAAATGGTTCCCAACCGTTTATAACGGACACGGGCTTAGTACCATCAAGCATAGCAAGAAGTTTTTCTTTAGCTGTCATTAATAACACCTCTTTCGTCTGTTTTCATATATTTACGCTTATTCTCCGTCCGTATCCGGATTATCTGAGAACAGCTTTATTAACTCGTCTGCAATGATATGGGTATTTGCATTTGATGTAACTGAGGGGTAAATAATATTGGTGGGAAATGTATTGTTGAGCGGCAAATATTTGTACTCAGTATTGCTGACCACGTTGTCCCACTCAGTGAAAAACATAACACCCTTTCCGCAGGACATCTCAAACAGAGCGTTGGAATACTGGCCGCAGTTTCTCAGGTTTGCCGCAATACCGTATTCCATACAAATCTTTCTGATTGTCTGACCGAATTTCTTATCCAGGTCAACATCATAGGTCAAGAAATCTACACCGTCTAAATCATAAATAGACTCTACATGTTCAAACCAAGCCTTTGCACAAAGCACTCCGCATCCGGTATCCGCAATATGTTTCACTTCAAGGCCATACTGAACAGGCGGATAAAAATCATGGGTCATGATAATATCCAACTTACCCGACTGCAGACGCGATAGCAGTTCCGGCAGGCGAAAGCACTCTATATCCAGCTTCACCGCAGGATAGTACTCGTCGAAATACGCCTTTATCTTGCCGTAAAACTTATTGGGATTCCAGGTTTCGGGGCATCCGATTTTCACGGAACCGAAAGGCTCTTCCAGATTGCTGTGGATATTAGCAAGCAGCTGCGTATATTCTTCACTGCTCTTTTTCAGGAAATCATAAAGTGCGCTGCCGGCCGGAGTAAGTCTCAAAGATCCCGATCTGCGCTCCAGCAGCACAAATCCCAGTTCTTCTTCCAGTTTTGATATACTTTTGCTTATAGCAGGCTGGGAAATGAACAGCGAGTTGGCTGCCTTTGCAAAGCTCTTCTCTTCTACAACAGTTATGAAGCAATTTATCTGTCCGTTTGTCATAGTTTTGTCTCCTTACTTCGGAGGTAATATAACTCATAAGTTATAAATACTTTAGCATATTCCGTGTAAATTTTCAATAGTTCAGTTTAAGCTTCTCAGAATATTTTTTCATTCACCCCGAGTTTTTTATTTTTGCTGCCAAACAAACATTTTTAGTTTTCTGCAAGTTTCTTTTACTATTGGCAAATCACTGCCCCCAGCGCCCTATTTCCAGCCCGAATTTCGTTGGTTTTTGCCAAAAATTAATTGGATTCTATCTTGAAATATTTGTAATTAAATAGTATAATAGTGTTCCAACATAAATTGAGCATGTTCAGTTTTGCGTTTTTTTATAACATTTCACCAAAAAATGTCCTCGCTCCTTTGCGTTGCTGTTTTTTATGCCGAAACGGAGATAATTATGAAAGATGTAAATCTTCTTATATGGCTGATGCAGTTGGGAATCTCTGTAGCAGTCCCGCTGGCAGGATTTATCCTCCTGTCGGTTTGGCTTCACAATGCCCGCGGTTGGGGTTCCTGGGTCGTCATCGTCGGCATCGTTCTCGGCATTTTATCTGCAGTCAGCGGGTTGCGCAGTTCTTTGGATTACCTCAGCAAGGCCTCAAAATCAAAGGACGAAGATGAACAAAATGTTATATCTTTTAACGAACATGAATGATATCCGGAGGGAATATATGAACTCTCGTAAAATTGCCTTGCACGAAACAGGCATTATTGCCATAGGTGTGCTTATCGGGACAGCCATCCTTGTGGGCATATTCGCTTTGCTCGGCAAGTTCACACCCAGTGTTCTGCTGGGCGGCATAATAGGTGCCATCCTCACAATCGCCAACTTTTTCGGCATGGCCGTAATCAGCACGCTTGCTGCCGACAGAGCCGAGCAGCAGGATACAGAGGGCGGAAAAAAACTTATAAAAAGCTCCTACCCCATTCGCATACTCGTTCTTGCCGCGCTACTTATCGTATTTGCCAAGAGTGGTTTCTGCAATGTTATCACCCTTGTTCTCCCCCTGGCATTTGTAAGACCCACTATTACAATATCTGAATTTTTCAGAAAGAAAGGAGAATGACCGATGGAACTTGATATTACCGGCGCGTTTATATACTTTACCATCCCCGTCCTCGGTGGCATAAGGGTAACGCAGACCATGTTATCCACCCTCGTTGTTACTCTCATCATCTGCATTGCCTGCGTCATCTGCGGCAAAGATCTGAAAAAAAGACCCGGCGGACGTCAGGTCATGGTCGAAAAAGGCGTTATGATGCTGCGCAAAATGGTAACCGACACCATGGGCGAACACAATGCCCACTGGACACCTTTTATCGGCACCATCTTCCTTTCCTCCATTCTCGGCACCTACATCGGACTGACCGGTTTTCTTCGCTCTACTACCGCAGATATCAGCTGCGTAATGGTGTGGGCAGTAATGGTTACTCTTATAATATGGTATAACAAAATCAAACATGAGGGTATTCTCGGTTGGCTCAAAGGATTCACCGAGCCCATAGTAGTAATGACCCCCATGAATATCGTTTCCGAAATCGCCCAGCCCATTTCCATGGCATTCCGTCATTTCGGCAACGTAGCGGGCGGCGGTGTTATCACTACTCTTATATACACCGCTCTTACCATCGCTTCCACCGCAGTTATCAACCTTATCGCGGCCAGCGGCTGGGTCATTGCTGCCGTACTGCTTGCCGTAGGTGTTGTCCTTATAGTCCTTTGGAAGAAGAGCGGAAAGAAAGTCGCTCTGGTTTTCGGTATCATTTCTGCTGTTCTCGGCCTCTTTGGCCTTCTCGAGGCAATCGGCATTCTGGCAGGAGTTCCCATTCTTACCTACGGTCTCCCCGCAGTTCTTTCCTGCTACTTCGACCTCTTCTCCGGTTTTGTTCAGGCATATGTATTCTGCCTGCTTACCATGGTTTATATTTCCGGCGCTCTTCCTGAGCCCCAGTAATCCCGGCATTCAATAAAGTTATCCATTTTAAAACACCAATATATAATAATTTTTTAGGAGGATATTAATTATGGATTTGGCATCTGCAATCGCAATCGCCGGTAAGGCTATCGGCGCAGGTCTTTGCATGGGTATCGGCGCTATCGGCCCCGGTATCGGTGAAGGTAACGCCGTTGCTCACGCTCTTGATGGCATGGCTCGTCAGCCTGAGTCTACCAGCACTCTCCGTTCCACTATGATCATGGGCTGCGCTATCGCCGAGACCACCGGTATTTACTCTCTCATTATCGCGCTGCTTATTATGTTCCTTCTGTAAGAACCTTCAATACTATTTGAAAGGAGTCTGCAAAAGTGGCACAATTTGAGGCATTTATTGGCGTAAACCTTTGGACTGCCCTGTTCACTCTGCTCAATACTCTCACAATCTTTTTCGTTGCAAGAAAATTTCTGTTCCGTCCCGTTATGAAGATCATAGAAGATCGCCAGAAGGAAATTGACGGAATGTATTCCGCTGCCGACACCGCAAAGGTTGAGGCCGATGCCATGCGCAGCGAATATCAGCAGAAGCTCAACGAAGCTCACGCTACTTCCGACCGCATCGTGAAGGAAGCAGTTGTCCGCGGCCAAAACCGTGAAGAGGAAATAATCCGCCAGGCTCATCAGGAAGCCGACGCTATTATGACCAAGGCTGCCGCAGATATTGAGTTGGAGCGCAAAAAAGCAATCAACGACGCCAAGAATGAAATTTCCGGCATAGCTATCGCGATCGCCGGTAAGGTCGTAGGCCGCGAGCTGAACGAAAACGATCAGGCCGCTTTGATCGACCACTTTATCAACGAATTGGGTGAAGAAGCATGAGCCAGATAGGAAGTGTTTATGCTCAGGCACTCTATTCGCTGGCAGAAGAGGAATCTCTTGCAAAGACTATCCTCGATGAGCTTATGACTCTCGACGGCATAATATCCGCCGAGGGAGATTTTCTGCGTCTGCTGTCTGCCTCTACCCTTTCCAAGGACGAGCGCTGCGGCATCGTGGACGAGATTTTCCGGGACAAGGTGCATCCCTATGTCCTCAACTTTATGAAGATCCTCACCGAAAAGGGATATATGCGCTATTTCAGCGACTGCTGCAAGGCTTATCGCAAGCAGTACAACAAGGATAACGGTATCCTTGCCGTTACCGCCGTTACTGCCGCTCCCCTTTCCGAGGATCAGACCGAAAAGCTGACCGAAAAGCTCACCAAGATTACCGGCAAGACCATCGAGCTGGAAAACAAGATAGATCCCTCCTGCATCGGCGGCATACGCCTTGACTACGACGGCAAGCGCACGGATGACACGGTAATTCACCGTCTTGACACCCTGCGCAACATACTCAACAATACCGTACTATGATTCGCGGTAGAAAGCAGGTACAGTATGGAATTAAGACCCGAAGAAATAACTAAAGTAATACGCAGCAAAATAAAAAACTATGAAGCAAAGCTGGAGCAGAGCGAAACCGGCGTTGTCATCCTCGTAGGTGACGGTATCGCCCGCGTTTCCGGCCTTGAAAAGTGTATGGCAGGCGAGCTTATCGAAATGCCCAACGGTTCCTACGGTATGGCTCAGAATCTCGAAGAGGACACCGTTTCCGTTGTTATCCTCGGTACCGATAACGGCATCAAGGAAGGCGACACCGTAAAGCGTACGGGCAAGGTCGTTTCCGTTCCCGTTGGCTCCGCTCTTATAGGCCGCGTTGTTGACGCGCTCGGCGAGCCCATTGACGGCAAGGGCCCCATTGAGGCAGAAACCTACCGTCCTATCGAAATGCCCGCTCCCGGTGTTATCGAAAGAAAGCACGTAAGCCGTCCCATGCAGACCGGTATCAAGGCTATCGACTCCATGATACCTATCGGTCGCGGCCAGCGTGAGCTTATCATCGGCGACCGCCAGACCGGCAAAACCACTATCGCTACCGACACCATCCTCAACCAGAAGGGTAAGGATGTTATCTGCATTTACGTTGCAATCGGCCAGAAGCGTTCCACCGTTGCTCAGCTCGTTGAGAACCTTACCGTAAACGGCGCCATGGATTACACCATCGTTGTTTCCGCAACCGCATCCGAACTGGCTCCCATGCAGTACATCGCACCCTATGCCGGCTGCTCCATGGGCGAGCACTTCATGCATCAGGGCAAGGACGTCCTCATTATCTATGACGATCTTTCCAAGCATGCAGTTGCTTACCGCGCAATTTCTCTGCTTATCCGCCGTCCCCCCGGACGTGAGGCATACCCCGGCGACGTTTTCTACCTCCACTCCAGACTGCTTGAGCGTGCAGCTCAGCTTTCCGATGCTCTCGGCGGCGGCAGCCTTACCGCTCTGCCCATTATCGAAACTCAGGCAGGCGACGTTTCCGCATACATCCCCACCAACGTAATTTCCATCACTGACGGCCAGATATTCCTTGAAACCGAGCTGTTCAACGCAGGCGTTATGCCCGCTGTTAACCCCGGCATCTCCGTATCCCGAGTCGGCGGTGACGCCCAGATAAAGGCTATGAAAAAGGTTTCCGGCAGCCTCAAGCTCCTCTACTCTCAGTATCGCGAGCTGCAGAGTTTTGCCCAGTTCGGTTCCGATTTGGATCAGGACACCAAGGAACGTCTTAATCAGGGTGAACGCATCGTTGGCGTACTGAAGCAGAAGAACAACTCCCCCGTTGAGGTTGCTCATCAGGTATGTATCATCTACGCCGTTACCAACGGTTTCCTTACCGATATTGATGTAGCCGACATCCCTGAGTTCGAGACTCGTCTGCAGGAGCACATGGATCTGCGCTACCCCAATGTTCTTGAAGCTATCCGTACCAGCGGCAAGCTTGAACCCGAGACCGAAGAAACCCTCAAGGCCGCAATCGACGAGCTGGTATCGGATTTCGCATCTGAAAACTAAGGAGGGAGACACACTATGGCCGGCATTTCCTCTAAGGAGATAAAGACCCGTATACGAAGCATGGAATCCACCAAGCAGATCACCAAGGCTATGGAAATGGTGGCTGCCTCCAAGCTCCGTAAAGCTCAGGCTCAGGTACAGAACTCCCGTCCTTACTTTGAAATTCTTTATTCCACCATCTCTCACATAGTGGAATCCAACCGCGATTTCTCTTCACCTTACCTTACCCGCCGTCCCGGTAACAAGGCAGCATTTATTGTAATTGCCGGCGACCGCGGTCTTGCAGGCGGCTACAATAACAACGTCCTCAAACTTGCCTACTCCCAGATGGAGGGCAAAGAGGTTACCGTTATTCCCATCGGCAAAAAGGCCGTGGACTTTTTCCGTGCCCGTCAGCTGCCAATTTTCACCGAAACCTTTGCAGAAGCAGAGGATATGTCCATCGGTGAATGCTTCACTCTTTCAAAGCAGCTTTGCAATGCCTATCGCGCTGGTGAGTTTGACGAGATCCACATCGCTTATACCAATTTCGTTTCCGTCCTTCTCCAATCTCCCGCAACAATGCAGATGCTTCCTCTTCTGCGCTACTCCACCGAAAAGGCACCCGCTCATTCGTCCGATATTCTCTATGAGCCTGACAGCATAGAAGTATTTGACGCAATAGCCCCCGAATATCTGGGCGGTATTATTTACGGCGCGCTGTGCGAAAGCCGCGCTTCCGAGCAGGCTGCCCGCCGCACTGCTATGGACTCCGCAACTCAGAACGCGGAGGAAATGATCGCCGACCTCAACCTGAAGTTCAATCAGGCTCGTCAGGCGGCTATCACTCAGGAAATCACCGAGATCGTTGCAGGCGCATAATACGATACAAAGGAGTTGTATCCCAATGTCCAAAAATATAGGAACCGTAATCCAGGTCATGGGCCCGGTTCTGGATATTCGTTTTCCCGAAAATTCTCTTCCCGATCTGCAGAATGCGATCGAGATCCCTAACGGCGAAACCGTTATCGTTGCTGAAGTAGCTCAGCACGTCGGCGATAACGTAGTTCGCTGCATAGCCATGAACTCTACCGACGGTCTCCGCCGCGGCACAGAGGCAACCGACACCGGTGCCTCTATTTCCGTTCCCGTTGGCGATGCCTGCCTCGGCAGAGTCTTCAACCTCCTTGGTCAGCCCATTGACGAAGCAGGCCCTGTTGAAACCAGCGAGCGCTGGCCCATTTACCGTCCCGCTCCCTCTTACGAGGAGCAGGAGCCCGCAACCGAGATTCTCGAAACCGGTATCAAGGTTATCGACCTTATCTGCCCCTATGCAAAGGGCGGTAAGATCGGTCTGTTCGGCGGCGCAGGCGTAGGTAAGACAGTTCTTATTCAGGAGCTCATCTACAACATCGCTACTGCTCACAACGGTTACTCCGTTTTCACCGGCGTAGGCGAGCGCACCCGTGAGGGTAATGACCTTTTCAATGAAATGACCGAGTCCGGCGTTATCTCCAAGACCGCCATGGTCTTCGGCCAGATGAATGAGCCCCCCGGAGCACGTATGCGCGTAGGTTTCTCCGGTCTTACCATGGCTGAATACTTCCGTGACGTAAAGCACCAGGACGTTCTGCTCTTCATTGACAACATCTTCCGTTTCACTCAGGCAGGCTCCGAGGTTTCCGCTCTGCTTGGCCGTATGCCCTCCGCAGTTGGCTACCAGCCCACCCTTTCCACCGAAATGGGTGCTCTGCAGGAGCGTATTACCTCCACCAAGAACGGCTCCATCACCTCCGTTCAGGCAGTTTACGTCCCCGCAGACGACCTGACCGACCCCGCTCCCGCCACTACCTTTGCTCACCTTGACGCTACTACCGTTCTCGACCGTGGTATCGCATCTCTGGGTATTTACCCCGCAGTTGACCCCCTTGACTCCACTTCCCGTATTCTCTCTCCCGAAATTCTTGGCCATGAGCACTACAACACCGCACGCGCTGTTCAGAACATTCTTCAGCGCTACAAGGAGCTGCAGGACATCATTGCTATCATGGGTATGGAAGAGCTCAGCGAAGAGGACAAGACCATCGTCAACCGCGCCCGTAAGGTTCAGCGTTTCCTGAGCCAGCCCTTCCACGTTGCAGAGCAGTTCACCGGCTACACCGGTAAGTACGTTCCCCTTTCCGAGACCATCCGCTCCTTCAAGGAAATCATCGAAGGCCAGCACGACGAGATCCCCGAATCCTACTTCCTCTTCGCCGGCTCCATTGATGAGGTCGTTGAGAAATGGAAGGGTGGTAAGGCATGACACCCTTCCACCTGAAGATCGTTACTCCCGACGGTCTGCAGTTCGACGGTATGGTTGAAGAACTTATAGTTCGCACCACCACCGGCGATATGGGCGTTCAGGCAGGCCACATCAACTGTGTCGCTGCTCTCGGTATGGGCAGAGCCACGCTGATCATTAACGGCGAGAAGCGTTACGCCGCCTGTATCGGCGGTATGCTTTCCGTTGTAGACGGCGAGGTAACGCTCGTCCCCACCACCTTTGAGTGGGCCGAAAAGATAGATGCCGCCCGTGCCGAGCTTGCCGCAGATCGCGCCAAGAAAGTATTGGCCAAGCGCGGCGCTCACATTAACGACATAAGAATCGCAGAGGCAAAGCTTAAGAGAGCACTGCTCCGCAGCAGCGTCGCAAATTCCAAGCATAAGTTCAAGTAAAAACTTCACCCCCGAATTTCCGAGGAAATTCGGGGGTGCTTCATTTTATATGGTTTTGGCTTATCAGTTTTCCTGAGCAGCCTTCTCGGCCTCTTCTCTCTCGATCTCTTCCTTTATGTAGAGTTCTTCGTAGATGATGCCTTCTCTATACATGCTGATCAGCATCTCACGCTGGCAGGTGGGAACCTGCTTGAGAGCCATATGGAAAGCGATACACTTGCGGCAGTCGCCAAAGAAGGGGCACTTTCTGTTCCAGCAGTTGCAGTTCATCTTGTCGGCGTCGCGGCCAATCTGCATAGCCTTTCTCATGTCACCGCGGATCTTCTTGGGGGGCTGACGGAGCCACTTCAGAGGATCTTCCTGATGGAGCACGTCGTTCTCATCCATGGGAGGGATATCCTCCAGAACAATCTTGGGCATGGGGGGAGCCTTTGCGGGATCAAAATCAGGGGGCATCTTGCCGGGTTCAAACTTTTCGTCTGCCATTTCAGCACAACCTTTCCAATCAGAATAAGCGGCCCTATTATTTCGGCCACTAAAACATTAAATACATTCTAACACAGTATTCGTGCATAATCAACAGCTATTTGCTTTTTATATACACCACTTCATATATTTTATACAAGGCTAAACTTATAAGCCGGCCTTATACGTCCTCGTCGAGGCCAAAATACATCTGCTCCCATATTCCCTGCTCTTCAACACACTCCACTACGGTATCACCCTCGAAACGCTCAAGGGTAACATTGCCGAACAGTCTGAGATAACTGGGTGCCAATTTACACAGCTTTACCAGCCACAGCAAGGCGGGTCCAGCCGTAGCGCTGGCATTGTTCTTATTGGCTTGGGCAGCTGTGAAATACTCTATTATCTCCTTCGCCCTATATGTAATTCTGTAATGCTGCTTTCCGTCATCGTAATCGTAAACAATGGTTTTGTGATAATGCTTTTGGGTAACGGGATCAAACTCCGCGTCGCTTTGGGCATAAGTTACACAGTTGGGGTCATCGCCTATTTTCTCTCCGTTTTTCAGCAACAGATATATTTTAAAATGCTCGTAACCGTATTCCTTGCGGGCGGTAATATAACTTGTAATAGCCTGATATTCACCTATTTTTGCCCTGCCCCAGTACCAGTGGTGCATAAGCCAGAACATACCCGTATTTCCCCAGTTATGGTCATGGTAACCGGTACCTTTCAGCGTCATCGTTTTGCCACCTGCGCTGATCTCCGCTACTGCGCTTCCTTCGGGAACAGAGGGCAGCCATGCAAAATACTTACGCTCATTGAAAAAGATGTGTCCCGTTTCGGGGCGCCAGGAAGCCGCGTTGCCTACAAGCTCCACGTGAGCCTTAACTTTGTCATTTTCAAAATGAACGGTGTATTTATTCAGGTCGCCTTCTATCCAGCAGCGATCCGAAAGCACTACCCGACAATGATCTCGGGCAAACTCACAGTTTTTGATATCAGCAGCAAAGGACTCGTAATACTCTTCCTCACCGCAGGTAAGTGAAAACGTTGCACTGGGCTTATATCCCGGAGTTGCCGCAGTAACGGGCTGAGAGAAAAAGATGATAACAAGATTCCAGCCGTCCTCGAGTCTGAAATCGGAGTACCACCACTCATATTCTCCGAATACGCCGTTAGTCCTCAAGCCGTCTTCCCATGGCAATATATGATCCGGAAGAATATTAAGCATTCCGAAATCTTCAGGTTTCGAAGCAAGTCTTGCAATCTTTTTAGCACACATATAGGGTCTCCTTTTCCGCACCCAATCGCGCGAAATGAATAATATTTTATCGTAGACAAACCGCGGTTACTTTTATATAATTATATCATAAGTTTTAAACGAATGTAAACAAGGAGGTATTCCGCCATGTATGAATTCAGACCTGCAACCGAGCGTATTCTGCGAATGAAGGAAAAGGTTCGCGACCGTATAGTCGTTCTTGATTCCGAAAGAATGAATATTCTCACAGAGGCATACAGCCAGCTCACCGACGTTGTGCCTATAGTTCAGCGCTCCCTTGCCTGCAAATATCTTATTGAAAGAACAAGCATAAGAGTATTCGAAGACGAAATAATCGTCGGCGCAACCGGCCCCCACTTCTTCACCTCCCCTCAGTATCCCGAATGGGGCAACATAAGTGACTGGGTCATCGGCGCTATTGACAGCGGCGAGTGGGAACTGCGCGACGGCATATACTACAGCCCTCCCACCGACGATTTGAAGCAGTGCATGAGCGAACAGGCATACAAGGACGTTAAGGAAAGAATGCCCTTCTGGACAAACCATAAGGTCGGCCGCGTTGCCGATGCATGGCAGCCTGCTCATCACGCAGAGCTGGAGCGTATCGCCGCATCCAGCTACACCAAGGGCGGCATGGGTCTTTGCACTCTCCCCGAGGGTCATCTCATAGCAGGCTATGATAAGGTTATTTTCAAGGGTTACAAGGCCATCCGTGCTCAGGCAGAGCTGTGGATAGAATCTCACTACGGCAATCTCATGGGCGATGACGTAAACAAGTGGCTGTTCTACACCGCTGCCATCAACTATCTCGACGCCGCAAGCCTGCTCTGCAAGCGTTATTCTGCCGAATGCGCCCGTCAGGCAGCTGAATGCACCGTTCCCAAGCGCAAGGCCGAGCTGGAGAAAATGGCCGACGGTCTTGACTGGATAAGTGAAAATCCCGCCCGTACCTTCTGGGAGGCCTGCCAGGCAGTCATGACGTATCAGTTGCTTATTCAGCTGGACAGCAAGATCCCCGCACCTGCGCTGGGTCGTTTCGACCAGTACACCTGGCCTCTGCTCAAGAAGGATCTTGAAGCAGGCACTATCACCCTCGATGAGGCTCAGGAGATAGTTGACGCATTCTTCCTCAAGGCCAACTGCTTCTATTCCGGCGGCCCTGCCAAGCTGGTCAGCACCACCGGTATAGGCAACACCTATCAGCACACCACCATCGGCGGCGTTGATCCCAAGACCGGCGAAAACGCAGAGAACCCCGTAACCTACATGGTTCTTGAGTCTGTGGGCCGTCTGCAGCTCCACGATCCCACCATTTCCCTGCGAATCAACAAAAACACCTCCGACAAGCTTTGGGGTCTTGCCCTGCAGACCTCCCGCATGGTCGGTGGTCTCCCCCTCTATCAGAACGACGAGGTCATAATTCCCTCTCTCATTAAGGAACTTGGCTTCGAACTCGAGGATGCAAGAAATTACGGCATTATCGGCTGTCAGGAAATCGTCGGCAGCGGCTGCGACTATCCCGCTCCCAACGGCGTACATCCTCCCCACGCTTCCGTATTCTGGGGCACTATCTTCGACATGGCTATCAACAACGGCATAAACCCCGCCAACGGTGAGCAGGCCAGCGTCCACACCGGCTATCTCTACGAAATGAACTCTATTGAGGAAGTCCGCGACGCAGTGAAGACCATGGGCACCCATATTATGAAGATGTTTATCTCCACCAATAACTACTCCGAATGTCTCTCCTCTTACTACGCTCCCCAGACCGCGCTCTCCATCACCGTTACCGGCTGCATGGAATCCGGCCGCGATCTGGTTCAGGGCGGCGCCAAGTACAACTCCTACGGCGGCACAGCCACCGGTCTTGCAACTCTCGCCGACTCCCTTTCCACTATCAAGTACATGTGCTTTGACAAAAAGCTCTGCACCACCCGCCAGCTTTATGATGCGGTTATGGCAAACTGGGAGGGCCACGAGGAGCTGCGCCAGCGTATTCTTAACGAAGTTCCCCATTACGGCAACGGCGATCCTTATGCCGATATGGAGCTGAAGTGGTGCGTTGACCTCTACTATGACCTCTGCAACCAGATGTATTCCGTCCGCTCCAAGAAGTACAAGGCCGGTCTTTACGGCGCATCCGACCATATTGCTCAGGGCTATACCACATGGGCTACCCCCGACGGCCGCAAGTACGGCGAACCCCTTGCCGACGCAATGAGCCCCGCTCAGGGCCGCGACGTTAACGGCCCCACCGCAGTATTCGAGTCTACGGGCGTATTTGACCACCATCACTACATGGGCGGCATCGCATTGAATATGCGCATGCATCCCAACGTTCTCGCTACCGACGCAGGTATTGAAAAGCTCCGCGACATGACCAAGACCTACTTCGAAGAAGGCGGCCTTGAAGTTCAGTACAACGTCGTTGATACAGAAACTCTCCGCGCTGCTCAGCAGACTCCTGAGAATTACCGCGATTTGGTAGTTCGCATCGCAGGCTACTCGGCATACTTTGTAGAAATGGGTGCCGACCTGCAGAACGATATTATTTCCAGAAACGAAAACATGATCTAACACCATAAGAAAACGCTCCGAAGGACATTCGGAGCGTTTTCTTTGTATATAATAAAATTTTCATCAAATAATGAAAATGAGGCCATGGTCAAATCCATATCACTGTGATACAATCCCACAGTTCCAATAATATGACAAGGAGACCCAAAATGACTAACTTTGCAAACATTTCCAACAACGAAGAAGCGCTGAACGCCATAACCACCCTTGAGAAGGAACTTTCCGCTAAGCTGGGCAAGGACGTAGCTGTTGTTGCTTACAGCCCCGTAAAGTACGCTTCCCTTGATAACGATGAGGCTTCCCTCGCCAAGATCACCGAGCTTGAGCAGGAAATCTCTGCCAGAACCGGCAAGGACGTAGTTCTCGTAGCATTCACCATTTGACAAAACCTCTTCTCACCCAAAGACCCGCAGGATAAAATCCTGCGGGTCTTTTTCTGCATCGGGCAATATTTTCCACTCATTGAATTGGTTATAATATATTTTCATATTGTACCAAATTTATTCCTTGATTATTTCAGGTAAACACTGTATACTATAATCGGGAATAAAATTAAGATTTAGTAAATTTTGAGGGAGAAATGTTATGGACAACACCACACCCAAGCGCAAAAAGCGCTGGGGCGATCGCTCTGACGGACGCCTGCTGCGCTCTTTGGAACCTTTTTACACCTTCATTCCTTTTATCATGAAGGAAAGAAGTGATGCAAGCAATTTCTTTGCCGACAGCCTTGACATCTCTGCTGCCGACGCCTATCTGCGTCAAAAGCGAGAAGAGGGTCTTAAAGGCATCGGTATGCTACACCTGTTTCTTGCCGCATACGTGCGCTGCGTGGCTCAGTATCCCGGAATAAACCGCTTCGTGGCCGGACAAAGAGTTTACGCCCGCAATGACATTGCCATCTCCATGGCAGTAAAGCGTTCTTTCTCTCTCGGCAAAGGCGAGACTACCATCAAGGTAATATTGGAACCCACTGATAAAATCGAGGATATTTTCCGCAAGATGAACGTTGAAGTGTCCAAAATCAAGGATTCTCCCGAGGCCAATGGAGTAGACAAGGTAGTTGGAATTTTCAAAAAGTTCCCCCGCCCCATTTTCCGCTTCGCCGTAAAGCTCCTTTATTGGATGGACTATCACGGACTGATTCCCAAGGCACTTCTTCACATCAGTCCCTTCCACGCCTCTTTCTTTATCACCGACCTGGGTTCTCTTGGCATTCCGCCCATTTACCATCATCTTTACAATTTCGGTACCGTGCCCGTTTTCCTGGCCTTCGGCGCAAAGCACAAGCAAATCTATACCAAGCCTGACGGTACGACCGAAATCCGCCGCTACATAGACTACAAGATCGTTACCGATGAGCGCATCTGCGACGGTCATTATTACGCCACCGCTTTCAAGCACATCAAGCACTATCTGCGCAATCCCCACCTTCTCGACGAACCCGTAACTCCCGTGGAAGATGTGGATTAAATCGTTTCTCCGGCTTTCGACTTGAAATACAATCAAACTATGATATAATCAAGGCAGCAGATATTTCTGCTGCCTTGATGTGCGGGTATAGTTCATCGGTAGAACGCGAGCTTCCCAAGCTCGATAGGAGGGTTCGACTCCCTTTACCCGCTCCACAAAAAACCTCTTTTGTCCGCAGACAAAAGAGGTTTTTTCAATAATTTTCGTTTTCGCCTAAATAGCGATATTGCATTACACCAGCCACTCACCGCAGTGCGGACAATATTTTACCCACAATGGCCCCAATGGTTTTCCGCAGGTAGGACAGCGCCAAAATTTTACGGCCACGATACATTCAATCACGCATACTACACATGCAGCTATCACGAGGCCAACACTCTGTGTTATAGCAGAAATTATCATAAGCACAATAGACGCGCCCGCCAACAACAAGCTGAGACCTCTTACCTTATCAATGTCCATAATCTGAGCCTCCTTATTGCGTTTTATAAATTATACTGTATTTTATAAAACATTTCAACCGCACCCGAACACGCATTGCAAAATTCTGCTTTTCGGTATATACTACCACCAAACGGCAAAGGAGCTGATAACCATATATGTTCAACACTATCGACGCAAATATACTGCTGTTTTTCCAGCAGCTTCGCAATCCGGTAACCGATCCGATAATGGCATTTTTCTCTATTATCGGCAACACCGGTTGGATATGGATAGTCACGGCAGTGGCGCTTCTCATTTTCAAAAAGACTCGCCGACACGGAATACAGTTGGCACTCTGCCTCTTGGCATCGCTGCTCATCAACAACATTATTCTCAAAAATCTTGTGGCGCGCCCCCGCCCCTTCACAGAGATAGAAGGGCTTACGGTAATGCTCTCTTCCAAGCTCGCGGATGCAGGCTCCTTGTCCTTTCCCTCCGGCCATGCAGGCAGCAGTTTTGCAGCCGCATACTCTCTCAGCCGCAGCTATGGTAAAAAGCTCAACTGGGTATGGATAGTCGCTGCATTGGTAGCACTCTCCCGTCCTTACATCGGCGTACACTATCTCTCGGATATAATCTGCGGTTCAATTTTCGGCGCTGCAGGTGCTGCTCTTGTATGTATACTGTGGCGCAAGCTCGTTCCCGCCGCGGAGAAAATAAGACTGATATAAACAAAAAATGCTTATGGAGTAATTCCATAAGCATTTTTTCGTTAATAGATGATATCCCCTAACGCCATCGCAGGGGTATTGCAGGCAGGATACAACTCTCTATCCCATGAATAATAGTCATCTGCGGCGCTGTCTGACATAAATGCCTCCGCATCGCTTATCGCTGCAGCCGTAAACAGGTCAAGATGATACATATCTCCACGGACATTAACTATGTTCCAGTAATGCACCTCATCGTTGCGTCGGCCTTCTACGACATAGGACTCAATCCCCGCCGCGCTGCACAACAGCTTAGTCGCCATGGCAAAGCCTTCGCTGTCGACGATACCGTCTCCTACCAGCGCGTTATACGCATCGCTTTTACCGATATCCGTATCCGGCGCGCAGCGGCTCAGCACAGTTCGGCATACGTGCGCTATATCTCCGTAGTAGGAGGGCGTTATAACGCCGATAGTGTAGTCATACAGTTCATCGTACATTTCCCGCAGCAGATCAGCAGAGTAAGCATACTCTATTCTAATCTCCGTTATTTCCTGAATGTTATTATCAGGTGCGGCATAGGACGTTACTTCAACCTGCGGACACACAATAACTCGAAGCGGATCGGCGCGATAGAATTCCTCTACGTATTTTTCTATTTGCTCTTGCTCAACGTCGGTAGAAACCTGCATTACCGCCAAAGAGCTTTCAAAGTTTTCCACTTTTTCTTTCAGCAGAGCCTGCAGTTCTTTGCCCGCACGGACTGTAACAACATCCGCTATTTCTTCGGCCGTATGTCTGTAGGTTATATACACATCTATCTCGTAATAAGAAACGATAAGGTTTACGCTGTGGGTTATATAGTCAACCGCATATATTCCCATAGGTTCTTCTCTGGTAACCTCAATGCAGGCCTTTGATATATCAGCCTCGGGGTCACCGTTATACTTCTCCGTTCTTATCTTTCCATATTCCGCCGCGCTGTTTATCAGGTTCATCAGCGCGTTTTTCATGCTGCGATAGTTTTTTACTTCCTGGACAGAAGTCTCGTCCTTTATTTCGAAATACTCGTCCACATAGACTTCTTCGCTGCGATATTCCTTGTCAAAAATAGGTTTGCAGCCCGAAAGGAGCATAACGACGGCACATACCATCGCGGTTATCCGCATTTTATTTTTCACTTGTGCCTCTCCTTTCCGTACGATTTATCAAAAAATGCTTATCTGCTCTTCACCGCTGTCCTCGGGTTTGAGCAGTGCACCTGCTGCGGGCAGGCTTCTTACTCTGTAGCGGGAAATATTCTGAATAGAGGTTTCCTCCAGCCACATTGCCCCGCGCAGCTTATACTTTGTCTTAAGGGTCATTACAGCCACACCCTGAGAATCTCTCGTACTCTTGGGCGCGAGCTGAGCAGAATTGAACACCAGTGCTCTGCCTTCTGTGGAGAACATAGCGATTTCCTTCTCTTCGCTTACGGGAATTATAGTTCTCAAGGGAGACTTATCGGAATAAGCACCCGTGAGCTTTTTACGGTTGGTCTTGGTGGCATAGGAGGCCAGCGATACGCGGGCTACCTTGCCGTTTTCAAAGAAGAAGAGAATATTGCCGGTGTAATCCCCGGGCTGCATGATATATATGGCGTTCTCGCCCTCGTCCATCTGCAGCTTTGCAGGCAGGAAGGTACCCAGCGCAGATGCCTTGGTATCCTCAAACTCGGATACACGAGTCTTATAGACCTGACACTTATCGGTAAATACCAGCAGTTCGGTATTGTTGCCCGTTTCGAAACTGATGAAGGGGCCGTCTTCTTCCTTATACTTCTGCTCGCTGTTCATGCGCAGAGACTGGGGAGTTATCTTCTTGAAGTAGCCGTGGCGGGACATGAACACGGTAACGGGATAGTCTGCGACTTCTTCCACTACCTGCATCTCTTCCACCACTTCATGCTCAAAGACAATATCGGTCTTACGGGGCTGACCGTACTTCTTTATAACATTCTGCAGCTCTTCAATGATTATTTTCTTTATTCTGCTCTTGTTCTTGGTGATATCCTCGAGATCTGCGATTTCCTTTTCAAGACTGTCAGTCTCTTCAACGCGCTTGAGGATATATTCGCGGTTTATATTACGCAGTTTGATCTCAGCTACGTATTCTGCCTGAATTTCGTCAATTCCAAAGCCTATCATCAGGTTGGGAATAACGTCGGCTTCCAGCTCGGTTTCGCGGATTATGCGGATGGCCTTATCAATATCCAGCAAAATCTTGCCCAGACCTTTGAGCAGATGCAGCTTTTCCTTTTTGCGGGTCAGTTCATAATATACGCGTCTGCGTACAGAATCGATACGCCATGCGCTCCACTCGTCCAGTATCTCGTGCACACCCATTACGCGAGGCATACCCGCGATAAGGATATTGAAGTTGCAGGAGAAAGTGTCCATGAGAGGTGTCATTTTAAACAGCTTCTGCATGAGCTTCTCGGGATCGGTGCCGCGCTTAAGGTCGATAGCCAGCTTCAGACCGCTCAGGTCTGTCTCGTCACGCATATCGGCAATTTCCTTCACCTTGCCGCTCTTTATAAGTTCAGCCACCTTATCAATAATGGCCTCTGCGGTGGTGGTGTAGGGTATCTGGCGGATCTCAATAATATTCTGATCCTTGACAAACTCCCACTTGGCGCGAACTTTAAAGCTGCCGCGACCCGTTTCGTATACCTGTTCCATCGCAGCGCGGTTGAAGATAAGTTCGCCGCCGGTGGGGAAATCAGGGGCCTTAAGCGTCTCAAAAAGGTCGCACTGAGGGTCTTTGATGTACTCAATAGTGGTTCGGCAAACCTCTTCAAGGTTAAAGCCGCATATCATACTTGCCATACCTACCGCGATACCCTGATTCGAAGAAACGAGGATATTGGGGAAGGTTGTAGGCAGCAGCTGAGGCTCCTTCATGCTGCCGTCATAGTTATCCATAAAATCCACGGTATCGTGGTCGATATCCTTGAATATCTCAGCGCATATGGGCGACAGTTTAGCCTCGGTATAACGGGATGCGGCGTAGGCCATATCTCGGGAATATACCTTACCAAAGCTGCCCTTGGAGTCTACGAAAGGCGCCAGCAGTGCCTCGTGGCCCTTGGAAAGACGCACCATGGTTTCGTATATAGCGCTGTCGCCGTGAGGATTAAGGCGCATGGTCTGTCCAACGATGTTGGCAGACTTCGTACGACTGCCGTTGAGCAGTCCCATTTTATACATGGTATAAAGCAGCTTACGATGTGAGGGCTTAAATCCGTCTATTTCGGGAATAGCGCGTGACACTATAACGCTCATGGCATAGGGCATATAGTTGGTTTCCAGCGTATCCGTTATCGCCTGCTCCAGCACCTCCGCATGCAGGCCCTCAACCTTAGAAGAGTCCACCTTGGGAGCACTGCTATTTTCCTTCTTTTTTCTTGCCATTAAAATCTTTCCTTCTCAATTAATCAGGAGATGTCTGCCAAATCCAGATATTTATAACCGTTGTCTGCGATATGGTCTTTTCTGCCCTGAAGATTATCGCCAAGCAGCAGGTCAAACATTTGAGCGGTTGCTTCCATGTCAGAGGGCATAACCTTGATAAGGCGGCGTGTCTCAGGGTTCATGGTGGTCAACCACATCATCTCGGGGTCATTCTCACCAAGACCCTTGGAGCGGTTTATAGTGTACTTTCCCTCAATCTGAGTCAGTATCTCAGCCTTTTCCTTTTCGGAATAGGCAAACCATGTCTTATCCTTGCTGTTTATCTCATAAAGAGGAGACTCTGCGATATACACATATCCCTCGTTGATGAGGGTGGGCGCAAGACGATATATCATGGTAAGGATAAGAGTACGGATCTGGAAACCGTCTACATCGGCATCGGTACAGATGATTATCTTATTCCAGCGGAGATTTTCAAGGCTGAATGCACTCATATCCTTGGTGTGCTTATTCTGAATTTCAACACCGCAACCCAAAACCTTGATAAGGTCGGTGATTATCTCGCTTTTGAAAATGCGGTCATAATCAGCTTTAAGACAGTTGAGTATCTTGCCGCGAACGGGCATGATGCCCTGGAACTCAGCATCACGGCTGGTCTTTACGGAACCGAGAGCGGAGTCACCCTCTACGATGTATATCTCGCGCTTTGTAACGTCCTTACTGCGGCAGTCTACGAATTTCTGTATACGGCTGGTAATATCCACGCTGCCCGACAGCTTTTTCTTAAGGTTAAGACGGGCCTTTTCCGCATTTTCACGGCTGCGCTTATTTACAAGCACCTGCTCGGCAATTTTCTCTGCGTCGATATGGTTTTCGATGAAATATATTTCAAGACGCTCTTTGAAGAACTCAGTCATTGCATCCTGAATAAATTTATTGGTAATTGATTTCTTGGTCTGGTTCTCGTAAGAGGTGCGGTTAGAGAAGCAGTTTGTAACCAAAACAAGACAATCCTGAATATCCGCAAAGGTTATCTTACTCTCGTTCTTCTGGTACTTGTTTTGGGCTTTCAGATATGCGTCCAGCGCGGAAACGAAGGCACTTCGCACTGCCTTATCGGGTGCACCGCCATGCTCCAGCCAAGAAGAGTTATGATAATACTCTATCTTGTTCACGCGATTGGAGAAGGACATTGCGGCAGATATCTTCAGCTTATAATCTTCCTTGTCCTCTCTGTCGCGGCCTTTGCGTTCTGCTTCCATGAAGAAAGGCAGCGTCATGGAGTCCTCACCGCTTATTTCCGCAACGTAATCCATGATACCGTTTTCGTAAAGATAATCTGTGGTTTCAAACTTGCCGTTGACCTGACGGCGGAAGCGGAAAGTAACACCCTGATTTACAACAGCCTGACGCTTGAGCACATCGCGGTAATACTCATCGGGAATGTTGATGTCGGTAAATACCTCTCTGTCAGGCTTCCAGCGAGTAACAGTACCCGTACGCTTACCCTTTTCTTCAATGAAGCTGAGACCGCCTACGTTCTCGCCCTTTTCAAAATGAAGGCTGTACTTCTTTCCATCTCGCCATACGGTTACATCCATATACTCGGAGGAATACTGGGTAGCGCAGGCGCCGAGACCGTTAAGACCCAGAGAATACTCGTAGTTCTCGCCTTCCTTGTTGTCATACTTACCACCTGCGTAAAGCTCGCAGTAGACCAGCTCCCAGTTGTAGCGCTGTTCTACAGGGTTATAGTCCAACGGGCAGCCGCGACCGAAGTCCTCAACCTCGATGGAGTTATCCTCGTAAGCTGTGAGAACGATCATCTTTCCGTGACCTTCACGAGCCTCGTCGATGGAGTTGGATAGAATTTCAAAGACTGCGTGCTGGCAGCCTTCAAGGCCGTCGGAGCCAAAGATTACGCCTGGACGCAGGCGAACTCTGTCCGCGCCTTTAAGCAGGGATATACTGTCGTTACCGTAGTTTTCGGAACCCTTTTTCATGAGCTTCCTCCTATATAAGCAAAGGCTCTCCGTTTCGGCGGAAATCGCCCGTTTACACAAAATATAGTATACCGCGCGTTGCCACGCGTGCAAATATGCATTTAATGCCATTCTTTAATTTATCACAACAAAACTTATAAATCAAGTAAAAAGGCTGCTGACAAGGTATGTCAGCAGCCTTTTTTATTATCTTCCAAGAGCTCCGCCGATACGGTCGGAAATATACTGTGATACAGCACTGCGCTCTATCCCCAGCGCTGCGGCAAACTCTCCGAAAAGCATATCCTCCGCTCGCTTCATATAGCGTTCATCCAGCGCACCAAATTTCTTCTTTACCTGAGCGCAAAGGCGCTTCTTATCATAAAGCGACAGCAGCAGTTCAATAAGTTTGGCACAGTCATAGAGCTTGATGATGTTTTCATAATACTCTGTAAGCTGGCGCAAAACTTTATTATGGTAAGCCTCTGCATGGGTATGAGGAATGGTATCAATAAGTCTGTCAACCTCTTCCCTGCTGATTATGTGGCGCATAACTATCTTTTCGTTATCCACGGGGGTCGAAACAGCGCAGGTCTGGTAAATGGGCTGGAGAATATAGAACTGACCCTGCCCGCCTCCGGGCAAATTGCGAAGCTCTACTGCCTCGACGCGGCAGACACCCATACTGCCGTAAATTATAAGTTCACCTATCGAGAACAATACTGCCGCCTCCCCTTTTATACATAGGTAAAACAATACAGTTCTGACGCTCGGACTTACGTTGATCAGAACTGCACACAACATGCATATTTTACCACTTTTTGATAGTTTTGCAAGTATTTTAAATTATTCTGCTGCAAATTTATATTTTTTGGCGCAAACATTCGACCCAAATTTGCGCAGATAAGTTTAAAGCTGACAGCTCGCGAATAGAATATAGTATACCTGAGAAACGGAAGTGATCGCCATAAAATCAAAACATGAGCTAAGGTTTTCCATAAAAGAAGCTGCGAAGCTCACACGTCAGCTGCGAGAAGTGAGCTGCGATCTGCGCTGCGCCTGGGCCGCCTTCAACGCAGCAGTTGAAGACGACCTTATATACTCATGCATATACGAGATCAACATGCTCCGCGCCCGACACACATATCTTCTCAGGCGCATAAAACAGCTGCATCCTGAGGATGCTCCCGAAAGGAAGGAACAATGGATATCATCATCGGTGCAGGTGCAGCCGTCATCGGAATAATCCTGCTGATCGTAACCGTGAGAATTTTTGCATCGCCCATCAAGTTGGTCTTGAAATTGGGTATCAATACCCTGCTTGGCTTCGTCAGTCTGATAGCCGCCGATATTTTCGGCGCTTACATAGGTCTTGGTATAGGCGTAAATTTTATAAATGCCGCTGTAATAGGCATTCTCGGACTCCCCGGTTTCGCACTGCTTTTTCTGATCAAGTGGCTATGCGCGTTTTGATTATCCCAAAATTTCATCCGCAAGGGCAGGCAACTCGCAGATAGAGTTGATGCTGTATTGCGCCTCGGGTGCCGTTCCAAAACCGTAGGCAGCGTGAATGAAAGGCAGACCTGCGTAGACAGCGCCTTCATAATCCCCCTGCGTATCTCCCACGTATATGGCTTTATCAAAGCCGTTGCGCTTTACAAGCAAGGCGATATTCTCACCCTTGGAGAAACCGTTGTTACCGAAGCATTCAATATCGGCAAAATACTTGCCCAATCCGTGAGCGGCAAAAAAGGTTTCTATATATCCGCTTTGGCAGTTGCTTATGATGCCAAGGGTATACTTCTCCCCCAGTTGAGTCAGTATCTCTTCCAAATTCGGAAACAGCGTACCGCCTGTCCGTGCCAGCACTATATGCTCTTCCTCTGCGCACTCATCAATAAGCGCAGTCTGCTCTTCCTTAGTATGTTCCGGAAAAAGCATGGCCGCGATAACGTCCATCTGCTTGCCCATCATTCCGTGAATTTTTTCCACGGTAAGATCAGGCTCCATGCCCTTTCTTTCCAGCACACAATTCCATGCCTTGCAGACACCTACCGCAGAATCCCAAAGTGTTCCGTCAAGGTCGAACAAAACAGCCTTCTTCATGTTAATCCTCCATGCGGTTCCACCGCGCTACTCCTTCTTTCGGAAAACGGGTTTTGCAAAAAGAGCAAAACCCGTTTTTCGTTACCTTCAAACTTAAACTATGGTGCCTCCGCCCAGCAGCACATCGCCGTTGTAGAAAACCGCAGCCTGCCCTGCCGAGGGTGCTTTTATTTCTTCGTCAAAGAGTATGTCCACTCCGCCCTCTTTGGGCACAAGTGTGGCAGGATAGCTAACTTTAGAGTAGCGCACCTTGACTTCCGCGCGGAACGGTTCCCCTGACGGGGGCATAGACACCCAGTTTACCCCCTCTGCGCGAATCTCCTTAATGAACATTTTATCAAGATCCGAGAGAACTATCTCGTTTTTCTCAGTATCAATGCGGGAAACAAATATACGTCTGCCTGCCGAAACTCCAAGACCGCGGCGCTGACCAACTGTATAATGGACTATACCCTTATGGCGGCCCAAAACTTTGCCCTCTTCGTCTACAAAGTTACCCTCGCGGGACTCGTAACCTCGGCTTTGGATATACTTTCCGTGGTCGTTATCGGGAATAAAGCAAATCTCCATGCTGTCCGATTTATGGGCAACTGAAATTCCCGCATCTTCCGCCATTTGGCGAACGGTTTCTTTCTCCAATTCTCCCAAGGGGAAAATCACGCGAGAAAGAATATCCTGACTAAGGCCGCAAAGCATATAGCTTTGATCCTTACTGCTGTCGGCGCGAACGAGGCGGTATCTACCGCTCATTTCATCCCGCTCCACGCGGGCATAATGCCCGGTGGCTATATACTCGGCGCCTATTCTGTCCGCAGCGCGGACGAGAGCAGGAAACTTTACCGTGGGGTTACACATAACGCAGGGGTTGGGCGTTTTTCCGCTCAGATAAGCTTCCGCAAAAGGTTTGCATACCTTCGCCTCCAGCTCATCGCGGATGTCAACAGTTTCAAAGGCTATTCCCAACTGCTCGGCAACCGTCTTTGCGTCCTCAGGCGACGTAATGCCTATATCAAGGAACACTCCGTACACTTCATGCCCCGCATCCATGAGCATACGCGCTGCCAGCGCAGAGTCTACTCCGCCCGAAAGGCCGAGAACAACCTTACTCATTTCGCTCACCCTTTTCCAGATAAACCATAAGCGCGGCAATATCCGCAGGGCTTACGCCCGATATGCGGGATGCCTGACCGAAATTGGCAGGACGCACTTTGGTAAGTTTCTGTCTTGCTTCAGTTCTGACACCGTGGATGGACATAAAGTCTATATCCTGCGGAATGCGTTTATTTTCAAGGCGCTTGAACTCCTCTGCCTGCTTCAACTGACGCTTTATATATCCCGCGTACTTTACGGTTATCTCAACCTGCTCGCGGATGACCTTGGACAGTTCGGGTCGGTTTTTATCAAACTGTGCCAATTCCTCATACCCCAGCTCGGGACGGCGGATGAGATCCGCTACGCAGGCACCCGAAGGAGGCACGGAACTGTTCTTGCTTTCAAGGAACTCACGAAGTTCGGGAGTAGTTGCTATATGGGTATGCTCAATACGCTCTGCCTCTTCCTCAACGGCGGCATACTTATCCTGCACCCTCTGCCAGCGCTCATCGGAAACAAGACCAATGCGGTGGCCTATGCCGCACAGACGGATATCCGCATTGTCCTGACGGTGAAGCAGACGGTACTCGCTGCGTGAGGTCATCATACGGTAGGGTTCGTTTGTGCCCTTGGTAACAAGGTCATCAATAAGGGTGCCTATATACGCCTGACTGCGGTCAAGTATCATAGGCTCTTCTCCCTTTATCTTCAGCGCTGCGTTTACACCTGCCACAAAACCCTGGACAGCAGCCTCTTCATAGCCGGAAGAGCCGTTAAACTGACCTGCACCGTAAAGACCCGAAATTTTCTTGGTCTCAAGAGTGGGCAGCAGTTCCAGCGGATCTATGCAATCGTACTCGATAGCGTAGGCAGGGCGCATCATCTCCGCATTTTCGAGGCCGGGAAGTGTGCGCAGCATTCTTATCTGCACATCCTCGGGCATGGAAGAAGAAAAGCCCTGAATATACATTTCCTCGGTGTCCGTTCCCATAGGCTCCACGAATATCTGATGGCGCTGTTTTTCCGCAAAACGCACTACCTTATCCTCAATTGAGGGGCAGTAGCGGGGGCCTACACCCTCTATAACGCCAGAAAACAGAGGACTTCTATGGAGGTTTTCGCGAATGATATTGTGGGTCGTTTCATTGGTATAGGTAAGCCAGCAGACAGCGCGGTTATTGGGCACGTCCTCCGTTTCAAAGGAGAACGGCACCGGCTCGGCATCTCCGGGCTGCATTTCCATTTTGGAATAATCTATACTGCGGGAATTTACACGGGGAGGCGTACCGGTTTTGAAGCGGCGAAGATCAAGGCCAAGCTCCAGAAGACTCTGAGTAAGCTTTGTTGCGGCAAACATTCCGTCGGGGCCGCCCTCCTGAGTTACCTCACCGATAATAGTGCGGCCTGCAAGATAGGTACCGGTACAAATTATCGCAGCCTTGGTATTGTAAATAGCGCCGGTGCGGGTCTTTACATAGGTGACCTTTCCGTCTTCAGCGCCCACTTCCACTATTTCTGCCTGCTTCAGGCTAAGCTTCTCCTGCTTTTCAAGAGTATGCTTCATCACGTTCTGATAAAGTCTTCTGTCAGCCTGCGCGCGCAGTGAATGGACTGCGGGGCCCTTGCCGCGATTGAGCATACGATACTGTATGCATGCCTTATCGGCAGCTTTACCCATTTCTCCGCCAAGTGCGTCCAGTTCGCGGACAAGGTGGCCCTTTCCCGTTCCGCCTATGGCAGGGTTGCAGGGCATATTGCCCACTGCGTCCAGATTTATGGTAAAGCAGATGGTTTCAAGGCCCATCCTTGCCGCCGCCAAAGCGGCCTCTATACCTGCGTGTCCCGCGCCAATAACGGCTACGTCGCAGTTTCCTGCTATATAATCCATACGTTAAAACTCCCTTCCGGAGCAAATTATCAAAAATCACACTTATTTTAATAAACCCGCTTGTAAAATGCAATAAAAAACATAGATTTTGCTTTGAAATGTTGACATTAGCGGCCAAAAGTATATAATTTCAATGATATGCTTTTGAAAAAATAACCAAAGAATGTGATGGTGAAAATAATGCTTAAGAATACTGAAAAGACCATGGACAAAATCGTTGCTCTCTGTAAAAACAGAGGCTTCGTATTCTCCGGCTCCGAGATTTACGGCGGTCTTGCCAACACCTGGGACTACGGCCCCCTCGGCGTTGAGCTCAAGAACAATGTAAAGAAGGCTTGGTGGAAGAAGTTCGTTCAGGAGAACCCCTACAACGTAGGTCTGGACGCAGCTATCCTCATGAATCCTCAGGTTTGGGTAGCTTCCGGTCACGTAGCAACCTTCAACGATCCCCTTATCGACTGCAAGTCCTGCAAGTCCCGCCACAGAGCTGACAAGCTCATCGAAGAGTGGAACAAGGAAAATAACGTTACCGACGTTGTTGTTGAGGCTATGAACAACGATGAGATGATGGAGTACATCCGTGAAAAAGGCATTGCCTGCCCCGAGTGCGGCAAGTCCGACTTCACCGACATCCGCAAGTTCAACCTGATGTTCAAGACCTTCCAGGGCGTTACCGAAGACTCCGCAGCTACCGTTTATCTGCGTCCCGAAACCGCTCAGGGTATCTTCGTAAACTTCCAGAACATCCAGCGTACTACCCGCCGCAAGCTCCCCTTCGGCGTTTGCCAGATCGGTAAGAGCTTCAGAAATGAGATCACCCCCGGTAACTTCACCTTCCGTACCCGTGAGTTCGAGCAGATGGAGCTTGAGTTCTTCTGCAAGCCCGGCACCGAACTCGAGTGGTTTGACTACTGGCGTGCATACTGCCATGAGTGGCTCAAGAGCCTGAACATGCAGCCCGAAAACATCCGTCTGCGTGACCACGAGCAAGCAGAGCTCAGCCACTACTCCAACGCTACTACCGACTTCGAGTTCATGTTCCCCTTCGGTTGGGGCGAACTCTGGGGCGTTGCATCCCGTACCAACTTCGACCTCAATGCTCACCAGACCACTTCCGGCAAGGATCAGAGCTACTACGATCAGGAAGCCAACGAGCATTACATCCCCTACGTTGTTGAGCCTTCCCTCGGTGCAGACCGCGTTACCCTCGCTTTCCTTATCGACGCATACGATGAGGAAGTTGTTGACGCCGAGAAGAATGACACCCGTGTTGTTCTCCATCTGCATCCCGCCCTCGCTCCCTTCAAGGCAGCAGTTCTTCCCCTATCCAAGAAGCTGAGCGGCAAGGCAGAGGAAGTTTACCACATGCTCCAGAAGCACTTCATGGTCGACTTCGACGAGTCCGGCTCCATCGGCAAGCGTTATCGCCGTCAGGACGAGATCGGTACTCCTCTCTGCATCACCGTTGACTTTGACACCGTTGGTGACGAGAACACCCCCGCAGATAACTGCGTTACCATCCGTGACCGCGACACCATGCAGCAGGAGCGCGTAAGCATCGACGATCTGGTCGACTACATCTCCAAGAAGATCGCATTCTAATTTCCGCACTTGATTTGGCGGGAGCCGACCCGCAGTGGATTGGCTCCCGTCTTTCAGTAAATAAAAGAGCATAGAAAGGACAGAACGAAATGGAAGTCAGTCAGCTTGCCCTGACCGCGGCTAAGGCCCGCGTTCTTGGTCTGGACATGGTTTATAAAGCCAATTCCGGCCACATTGGCGGCTCTTTTTCCGCCATGGATGCAATCACCACCCTCTATTTCCACGTCATGAACATAGACCCCGCTAACCCCGCTGATCCCGAGCGCGACCGCTTCGTGCTCTCCAAGGGTCACTGCACCCCCGCACTCTACCCCGTTCTCGCTCTCCGCGGTTTCTTCCCCGTGGATGACTTGAATATGTTCCGCTCCATTGACGGTCACATGTCCGGCCACGCAGAGATGCGCCACGTAAAGGGCGTTGATATGTCCACCGGCTCTCTCGGTCAGGGCATCTCCACCGCTGTCGGCATGGCTCTTGCCGGCAAGCTGGACGGCAAGTCCTACCGCGTATACACCGTTCTTGGTGACGGTGAGCTTGGCGAAGGCCAGGTTTGGGAAGCAGCTATGGCAGCAGCCAAGTTCAAGCTCTCCAACCTCTGCGCTTTTGTTGACGTAAACGGTCTGCAGATAGACGGCCGCACCGCCGACGTTATGCCTACCGAGCCTCTGGACAAGAAGTTCGAAGCTTTCGGCTGGCGCGTTATCAAGGCAGACGGCCACGATTTCAACTCCCTTATCGCAGCCTATGAAGAGGCAAAGCAGGATGACGGTCGCCCCGTTGTAATTCTTGGTAAGACCACCAAGGGTAAGGGCGTTTCCTTCATGGAAGACAATGCAGGCTGGCACGGCAAGGCTCCCAATGCCGAGCAGTACGAACAGGCAAGAGCAGAGCTTGCAGCCAAGGTTGCAGAAGTGGAGGGTAAGTAATATGGAAAACATTGCTACTCGCGCAGCTTACGGTCAGGCTCTCGTAGCTCTGGCCGAGGAATATCCCGAGCTGGTCGTTCTGGACGCCGATCTCTCCGGCTCCACTATGACCGCTTCTTTCGCAAAGGCATATCCCGACCGTTTCTTCAACATGGGTATTGCTGAAGGCAACATGGCAGGCGTAGCAGCCGGCCTCGCAGCCTGCGGCAAAAAGCCTTTCTTCAACTCTTTCGCCATGTTCTCCGCAGGCAGAGCATGGGAGCAGGTTCGCAACTCCATCGCCTATCCTCAGCTGAACGTTAAGGTCATCGGCTCTCACGGCGGCCTTTCCGTTGGTGAAGACGGCGCTACCCATCAGTGCATTGAAGACTACGCCATTATGCGCGCTATCCCCGGCATGATGGTAGTTTCCCCCTGCGACGGCCCCGAAATGCGCGCCGCAGTAAAGGCTCTGCTGGATTACGATGGCCCTGCATACATGCGTCTTGGCCGTCTCGCTGTTGACTCTATAACCGACGAGCTGGAAGGCTACGAGTTCAAGCTCGGCAAGGGTGTTACCATCCGCGACGGCAAGGATGTTACCATCGTTGCCACCGGTATGATGGTTCAAATGGCCGCTCAGGCAGCTGAAATGCTGGCAGCCGAGGGCATCTCCGCACGCGTTTTGGATTTCCACACCATTAAGCCCATTGACGAAGAGCTTCTTCTCAAGGCTGCCAAGGAAACCGGCGCTATCGTCACCACCGAAGAAGCCAACGTCATCGGCGGTCTCGGTTCCGCAGTTTGCGAGTTCGTGGCAGAGAACTGCCCCGTTCCCGTTGTTCGCCACGGTGTTTATGATGAGTTCGGCCGTTCCGGCGCTGCCAAGAAGGTTCTGGCTGCTTACGGTCTTGATGCCGAGCACATCGCAGAGGCTGCAAGAAAGGCAGTCGCAAGAAAGTAAGATATTCACTGTTTATAAAACAAACCCGAAACGGATTTTATGCTCCGTTTCGGGTTTTTCTTATTACTGCTAATGCATAAAAAAATCGGCACCGCATAAGCGGTGCCGATATGTATGCGCATTGATTATTCGCCGGGGCCGGAGAGGAACGCATCAGCGGGTCTGGTCTTGAGCTCCATGATGCAGTATACGATGCTAACGATGGTAGCAACGAAGGTGAGAGCGATGAGAACGATCTGAACCAGGCGGATTGCGGGATGATTGCAGAACTCGTTCATGAAGGGGTTTTTGAAGTAACCAACAAGACCCCAAACGCTGAAGATAAGAGGCATAATGTTGATGGCAATACCGCGCTTGTTTGCGCAGGTGATGATGCCGATAATGCCGGTGATAGCCATGATAACGACTACGTGCAGCTGTCTGAGGCTGATGTACTTAATGTCCATAACCTTTTCCATCTGCAGGAAATTGCTGGGCAGGAGCATGATGCCCCAAAGGCTCTTAGAATCCTTATAACCCTTGCTCAGACCCCAGTCTGCTTCGGGATAAGTGAAATAAGGAAGAAGCCAGGTAATGAAGGTGAGAACGATACCGGCCAACATAGCGTAGCGCAGTATGGTAACCATCTTCAGAATTTTTTCTCTTTTGCTGTCAACAATCATATCCATTGTATGCAAGACCTCCAACTCAACCTCATAATAGTGGGATTCGCGATTGCTAAAAGAAGTTTAGCATAAAACTTGATGAATTTCAAGAACAATTTTAAATATTTTGCATAAAAGATACAGCATTCATCATTTAACTTCTTTGGCACTATGCAAAAACACCAACAAAAACACTGTAAGGGCCCATTGAGGACTCCCCGGAGCCCTTATTTTACATATTATAATTACTCAGCAACGATCTCAGCGTCAACTGCATTCTTCTTAACGGACTCAATGCCGTTTACGCAGCTGGCCTCTGCCGTATAGCCCTCGGAGGTAGCGATGACCTGGCCGTTGGTAGCCTTCAGGCGGAAACGATACTCGCCTGCCTTGTCAACATACATCTCAAACTTGGGATGCTTCTGAACTGCATAACCCTCCTGGGTCTGATTCTCAACAGCAGCGATAGGAGCATTCTTCTGAACGCTGGCGATACCGTTGCGGCAGGCAGCCTCGGTGGTATAAACTTCGGAAGTAGCGATAACCTGGCCGTTGGTGGCCTTCAGATCAAACTTAATGCCGGTGTTAACCTTGCGAATAACAAACTTACCCATTTATATAATCCTCCTAAAAATGTTTTATAAAAAATCTATATCATTAGAATACAATAGAAAACCACTTAATTCAAGGAAAATTTTCATTTTCCGCCCCATATCTCGGAAATTTTTCTCTTGACAAAGTCGGTCTATAATCATAGACTATATTCAAGGTCGATAGATATAGACCACCTTAAGGAGGTATGTCTTATGGAAATGCTTAAACTTTGTGAAAGCGATCACCGCTTTATGACAGTTATATGGGACAATGAGCCCCTTTCTTCGGGCGAACTGGTAAACATCTGTGCCCGCGAACTTGGCTGGAAGAAGTCCACCACTTACACCGTTCTTAAAAAGCTATGCGAAAAAGGCTTCACCAAGAACGAAGACACTGTAGTCACAACCCTCATCCCCCGCAGCGAAGTGCAGGCTTACGAAAGCGAACGTTTTATAGAGCGCAGCTTCGGAGGTTCCCTGCCCGGTTTCCTCACCGCTTTTCTGGGCGGCAAGACAATTTCCGCAAAGGAGGCCGCCGAACTCAAGCGGCTGATCGACGAACACAAGGAGGATTAATTATGGAATCCGTATTTTCCTTGATTCTTGATATGAGCCTTACCGCCTCTTTCGTTATCTTCGCGATACTGCTCATACGTCAGCTTTTGAAAAAAGCACCCAAGAAATACTCTTACGCGCTTTGGCTTGTGGCTGCATTCCGCCTTATCTGCCCCGTGAGCATAGAATCTGCATTCAGCATATTCAATCTCAAATTCGGCAAAAGCGGAGCATCGCTCACTGATGTTCCCACCTACCTGCCTCCCACTAATATCGCTCCCGCGCAGCCCGCACCCAGCATTGCGCCATCCGGCTCTGCTGCTATCGTGCTTCCCAATGGCGCCACAAATATCGGCACGGCGCAGACCGTTCCCATAGTTCCTACGGAACCTGCAGCATCGGTAAACATGATGGGTGTACTGGCAATTATATGGTGCCTCGGCATTGCCGCGCTGCTTATCTACAGCATATATACATATATAAAGCTGAAGCGCCGGCTTTCCACTGCCGTACTTCTGCAGGATAACATACGGCAGGCAAGCGGCATCCGCTCCCCTTTCATTCTTGGCTTTATCCGCCCGCAGATATACGTTCCTTACCATCTCAGTGATGGTGAAATGGACTATGTACTGGCTCACGAACGTTTCCACCTTAAGCGCCGCGACCACATAATTAAACCTCTCGCTTTTCTTATCCTCGTTCTCCACTGGTTCAATCCCCTTGTATGGCTGGCTTTTTATCTGATGGTCAGGGATATGGAAATGAGCTGCGACGAAAAAGTTCTCTCCCGCGACGAAAGCATCCGCAAGGATTACAGCAGTACGCTCCTTTCCTTCGCTGCAGGCCGCTCCTTCCCCGCCCCCAGTCCTCTTTCTTTTGGTGAGGGCAGCGTGAAGAGCCGCATCAAGAACATTCTCAACTGGAAAAAGCCCGCGCTGTGGCTGACAGTTGCCGCCATCGTAATATGCGCGGCAGTTATAGCCGTATGCGGCACCAATGCCAGAATCAGCTTGCCCGCCGACAAAATAAGCGAAGTCTCCGCAAACGGTGAAACAATTCCCTCCGAAGCCGCCGAAGATCTGATAGATCTCATAAACAGCCACAGCAAAACCGCTTATCACAAGGCTCCCGCAGAAGTTGGCAATGCAGACAGCCGCGTCGCCATAACCTTCGAGGATGGCAGCAGCTATTATCTCCACCACTGGTATTGCAGCGGCTTCTCATTCAATCCCGCCCACTTCGGCGAGGACGATTACTACACCATCCTCAGCCGCCTTGACGAAAATGGCAACCCCGTAAAAAGTTGGAAGATGGAATACAGCTTCGACAAAGTATTCCTCGATTGGCTTGAAAAGTATTCCGCAAACAATCTCCATCCCTTCGGCAGCGAGTTCACCCTTTCCGAGGCCATATTCACAAGGGACAACGGCGCAAAGCTCTCCTTTGAAACAGCCGAAGGCATTCTACTCGACAGCAGCAGAACTCTCTACGCAGGCAGCGAGCCTCTCGGCAGCTTTGAGCAGATAACGCTGTCTGGAAGCAACTGGGATAACTATCTAACCGGTGCAAGAGGCACATGGCTGACATACAGTGCCAAAGAACTGCGCCGCCATAATTCCCGCGCATGGCGCATAGTAAACAGCGACCGTTATTACTATCTGCTTCTGCAGGATGACGGCACGCTGTACCTTGCAGGCGGCTACTACGATGCCGAGGGCGAATATGATTCCGAATCCGATGACTCCAACATTTTCTGCATCTATGAGCTTGCGGGCGAAGGCAGCGCTATTCGCTGGCAGTATGTCCAATACGAGCAGCCTGACTACTTCCCTCTTGATTTCGATTTTGAGTACAGCAGCATTCGCTTCGTGGCAACCGAGGGTTCTATCCGCGCCATTGACGCAGCAGGCTACCCGCTGCAGGGCGTGGATGTCGAGGTTTCTGCTCAGTGCAGCGAAATCGGCTGGGTACATCCCATTGATGCCAATATGAGTGCTTCCCTCAGGCAGGAGGGCAACAGAGAAAAGATCGCGCCCTTTGCAGAGGTATTCTTCACTGCCACCCTCTCCGACGGCGAAACTCTCAGCGGCACGCTTATCATCTCCCGCCCCGACAAACGCGACCGCTATCTTTATGAAATAACCCTCGATTCCGACACTTTGGGCATAAAGCGCGCTCCCAAGGGCGGCGCAGTAATCTATGTTACCACCGAAAGCGTCACCGCTCCCGCCGCAGATATTTATGCCCCCATCTCCTGCCTTTACATGGCTCCCCACAGTTCCTATTACCCTTGGGGCGGCGACAGTGGCTGCCGATACATCATTGACAGCGACAGCATCATCGTGGAACGAATGGATGGCAGCAGCAGCGAAGTTATCTTTTTTGACAGTTGGAATTACAGCGTACTCGAACCTTATTCCGAAGAATGGACATCTATGTTCGTTGTAAATGCCCCCACCTTTGAAAACATCAAAAAGCCTCTTTATCTGCATATCTCCAATGAATTTTTCCTCCTCAACCTTGACGGTCAGCTTTGCATCGGCGAAGTTCATGACGGTCTCGTGTGGGATATCTACGCCATCGTACCCGAGGCTCAGCTTGGCATCGCCGTATGGGAATACAGACCCGAACTCAGTTCCCGTTCCCCCTGGTTCGAGTTTGAGTTCGATATGGAGTATGAAAGTCTGCAGATAAGCAGTTCCCGCGGCGATCTCTTCTCCGACGGCAGCAGATATGCCGACACTCAGTTGGGTCTGCCCTACGGAAGTACGGTACGTTGGTCACCCTCCGCACAATATGACCGACATTCCGGTACACAGCTGCTGTTTACTGTCAACTTCGTTGATGGCAGCATGATGCAGGGCACGATTTACATTAGCTCTGAGAACAACCTCTACACCGCAGTTCTGCGCGCCGACGGCCTGCATCTCTCCAATGATGAAGATTACGGACACGCCGTCATACGGCTTACAGACTCGTCTGCCGTTATCGGCGGCACAGACCACGCATCCCTCGTTGCCAACAAGCTGAGCGAAACCATCAATATGGGCGGTTCCTACTATCTCACCCCCCATATCGCAGACCACGGCAAGCAGGATACCCTGCTGATAGACCGCAGAAGCGATATATCCGGCTTTATCCGCAACTGCCGTCTTACTCCCATCGAAGCGCCCTTCACCGAGCCCAGTGATTATTGGATAGAAATCAGCGGCATTATATCCGACACCAAAATCACCGTATGGCATGGCACCCGGGACACTCTACAGCTTACCTCAACAGAAGGCACACAGTATTACCGCGTGGACAGCAGTGATCTTGCCGCCGAACTAATGGAGTTTTACTTCAACAACGCCCCCTATGTGCCCGAATTCACCACCGACCTCAACGAGTTGCTGAACAAATGGCAGGCAGAAGGAGTGGCAGAGCTGAGTTCTGAAAAACTTCTGCTGTTGAACCGGAACTTCGTTGCCACAATAACAGGCGAGGGCAATCCTCTCAGTAATTTCTTCACATGTTACTACGCTCGCACCGAAGAACTCAACCTTGCTGCATTCCTGCAATATAACTTCGTTTCGAGCGCAGCATATACCGAAGAGGATTTCTACGCGCTGAAGCAACAGTATCCCAACCACGGACAACTTGACGGTTCGGACACCTATGAGGATGCGGTAAAATTCCGCAATCCCATCCATAAGTTCCCGCGCGAAAAGGTAGACGAACAGCTTATGCGCTATATGGGTATTACCACCGCGGATATTACCGCCGAAATAGATTTGGAAAACTCCGGCTTGGTTTATCTCGCCGAAGCCGACGCTTATTTCAACTTCACCAGTGACATGGGTGCCGGCATCTTCCGTGCCGACTCCGGCAAAATCGTGGGTGATACCGTATATCTCCGCAGCGGCTTTGCTACCCTTACCCTACGAAAAAACGGAGATACATGGCTCATTTATTCCCACACCTATGACACAGAGTCCGCCACCAGAGCGTATATTTCAAACGGCATTCTTGAAATATTCGACGTGGACGGGCAGATGGATATCACCGAATATTCAGACAACGGAGCCAAGGGTGCAGTGCTCACCATCACCGACCGAGAAACTGCCGAGCGCTACAGCCGAATGCTGCAATCCTGTATATTTACCAAGGTAGACGCTCCCGCTGAACCCATAGATGTTCCCCGGCTTGAGTTCACCCCCACTCAGCCCACCAACCGCCTTATCATTTGGGACAGTGAAACTCCCCTGCTGCGTTACAGTCCCCGAGGGCGGCATGAGTATTACACCTTCACCTCGGACGTTTGGGACAACCTCTACGATGAGCTTTACAAGAGCTTCGACGGCAGGCTGCAGCAGATGTACCTTGAGGAAAACAGCACATACACCACCGACCTCAACGATCTTCTAAACAAATGGCAGGCGGAAGGCGTTACTACTCTCAGTCAGGAGCAGTGTACACAGCTGAGCAAAAACTTTATCCCCACAAGCTGGAACAAAAACGGCCCCGGCATAGCCTCCGTCAATCCCCTCAGCGGTTTCTTCTCCTATTATTACGAGCGCCCCGAGGACATTGACCTTAAAGAGTTTCTAAGATACAACTTCGACCTCGACATAGGTTTCACCGAAGATGATTTCAACTTGCTTAGGCAGTACAAGGTGCAGATAGCCGATTTGTCTGCCGATGAGACCTATGAGGACGCAGTAAGAATGCAGACTCCCATCCACAAATATCCCCGCAAAAAGGTTGATGCTCTGCTGACAAAGTACGCAGGCATCACCACCGCCGATCTAAGCAGTGAGCCGAACATGGTATATCTTGACGAATTCAATTCCTATTACAACTTCACCAGTGACTACGGCCCGATTCCATTCAATTGCTACGCAGGCAAAATAGACGGCGATATGGTATATTTGAGCGATGGCAGCGCAACGCTAACTCTCCGTAAGAACGTCGATGAATGGCTGATTTATTCTCATATTTTCTACGGTTCCGTTGAGTTGCACTGAACAACCCATACCTTCACAATGCGGCAGGTCATCCTGCCGCATTTGTGCGTTTACGGCAGGGTGCAATTTCAAACGGAACGGTCAAGACCGTTCCCTACGAACATCGAATAACTTCCGCTCAACCATGTAGGGAATGAGCCTGCCCATTCCGCCATTAACGGCAATGCCGTTAATACTGTAGGGCGCGTTGCCCTCAACGCGCCGAGGACGCAGAGTGCAGTAACGAACCATGCACCGCAGTAAAAAAATATGTCATTGCGAAGAGCGTCGAGGGCGACGCTCCCTACAACAGAACCACCACACCAAATCACCGAACATCTCAAATCTCAATTCTCAATTATGTTTACAATCCCTTTATGCCTGTGATATAATTGGCTATCATTAACTTAGCTAACAACAGAAAGGAAGATGAACATGGGCTCTCGTTACGAGCACGTATTTTCCCCTATCCGCATTCGCGGCGTTGACTTCAAAAACCGTATTGAGCTGGCACCCCCCTCTCTCAATCTGGCCAGCCTTGACCACAAGGTTACTCACGAATTCGTTGACCTGAACCGCTCCATCGCTTACGGCGGCGCTGCTATCCTCTCCGTCGGCAACGTTATGGTCGACATCAACGAATGCTGCAACGAAGAACTGCAGCTGGACATGAGCACCGATGAGTGCATCCTGCCCCTGAGCTGGTTCTCCCAAATGTGCGAGGGCTTCGGCGCTCACGCTTCTCTCGAGATTAACCACGGTGGCAAGGACTCTCAGTTTGACCGCACCGGTCGCCCCGCTTACGCTCCCTCCGAGTATTATTCCACTTGGGAACTGATGAGCGCCAAGGCCGCAGGCCGCGAGCCTCTCAAGACCATTGAGATGACCCGCGAGCACATCCACGAGCTGGTAGAAAAGTACGCCATGGCTGCTTACCGCGCAAAGCGCGCAGGTATGCGCATGTGCATGATCCACGGCGGACACGGCAACCTTATCAGCCAGTTCTCCAGCCCCCTCTACAACTTCCGTACCGACGAATACGGCGGAAGCCTCGAAAACCGCGCCCGCTTCACCATTGAGGTACTTGACCGCGTACGTGAGCTGTGCGGCGAGGACTTCGTTATCGAGTTCCGTATCTCCGCAGATGAGATCAAGCCCGGCGGCATGGGCTATGACGAGACCCTGAAGTACATAGCAATGATTCAGGATAAGATCGACATTCTCCACGTTTCCGCAGGTCTCCACGGTGAATTCGAATACATGCGCAACTGGTGGCAGAACTACATGATGGACCGCGAGTACAACGTTCACTACGCAGCCTCCATCAAGAAAGAGTTCCCCAACCTGCTCATCAACACCGTCGGCTCCATTATGAGCATCGAGCGCGCCGAGTACATCATCGCCAACGGCATGGCAGACTTCGTTTCCATGTGCCGTCCTCTGCTGGCCGACCCCGAAATGCCCCGCAAGTACGCTGAGGGTCGCGAGGCTGAGCACCGTCCCTGCCTGCGCTGCCAGTTCTGCGGCGGTCTGACTCACAAGGTTATCGGCTGTGCAGTTAACCCCTTCCTTGGCAATGAGCGCGAGTTCCCCCTCGGCCGCGTACAGAAGGCCGACGTCAAGAAGCGCGTCGCCGTTATCGGCGGTGGCCCCGGCGGTATCACCGCTGCAAAGATCCTCTGCGACAGAGGTCATGACGTTACTCTCTACGAAAAGAGCGGTCAGCTTGGCGGTACCATGCGCTACGCTGCTCTGCCCTCCTTCAAGCAGGACGTTGCTGACTACGTTAAGTTCCTCGTTCATCAGGGCGAGACCTGCGGCGCAAAGATCCTGCTGAACACCGAGGCTACCCGCGAGATGCTTGAAAAGGAAAACTATGACGGCATTATCGTCGCTATCGGCGGCGATCCCATCGTTCCCGAGCTGCCCGGCATCCACAAGGATCACGTTCACTGGGCTCCCGAAGTCGATGCAGGTGAGAAGCCCTGCGGCCAGAAGGTCGTAGTTGTCGGCGCAGGTCTTGTCGGTCTCGAAGCCGCCATCGACCTGAAGAAGGAAGGCAAGGACGTTATCGTTATCGAGCTGCAGAATGACTACCGCAACCTGCAGGCCTCCGCAAGAGCCGTTGCATCTGAGTTCATGACCCTCATCGACGAGCTGAAGCTTGATGTACGTCTTGGCCACAAGCTGCTCGAGGTTACCGACGATGCAGTTATCTGCCAGAACGTAAACACCGGTGAGACCCTCACCCTCCCCGCAGACACCGTTCTGCTGGCAATGGGTCTGCGTCCCAAGGTAGACGAGGCCAATGCTCTTCGCCGCGCCTGCCCCGAAACCAGTTCTTACCTCATCGGCGACTGCCTCTATGTAGGTCAGAACGTTGCCGCCGCTACTCAGGGTGCCCTGAAGGCCGCAGCTTATATGTAATCCGTATCCCCCAACAGCGCAGTGGACTTCCACTGCGCTGTTGTTTTGCCCGCACCGCTCCGACATTTTCTCCCCTTGACATAATTTGCTTTTACACTTATACCAGCATATTTTATCGGGATGTGGCTAAGTTCGGTATAGACCATAAAACAGCGCAAACCAAAATCGGTCACGCCAACATATCCACTACTATGTACATATACGCACACCACTCCACCTTAATGAGCCAAAGTACCACTTAAAAGGTAGACGATATTCTCTTTGCTTAATGATCCACTATGACAATATACCGTAGGTATTGCCTGCTAGCAGACGAGGCACAGAGCCTCATTTTTGCATTTGTCGCCGAAATGTCGCCGCAGTAAAACAGACTAATCACAACTAATCACGAATACTTACGACTTACCACGAATCGTGAATACACAAAAAGAAAGACCCGATATCCTAAGATATCGAGTCTTTACTATGGCAAAGGTACATGAAGTAAATACAATTTTACAGGAAACGGCGATGCAACAGCTACTAATAATGTTATTCTTCTGCTATTGCAGTGTAGTATCTGAATTTCACATCTTCGTTTTCGTCGAAGTTGCCTCTCATGATACTGTCAAGAATGTCATGCAGAAGGTCTTTGTCTATGTGACCCGCAGCCACATGATAGCTGATATTTTCAGTTTCTCTAAAGAACGTCTGCGCAACAGCCAAGTATCCGTTAATCAGTAGGAACTGTACCGACAAGGTGATCGCCAAACGTTTATTGCCATCCTCAAAACTGTGGAATTTGCAAACGCAAAAGAACAGGTGCGTCAGCTTGTCCACAAATGTAGGATAATAATCATCATTCTGTATGTGGGTTAAAACACTTTCGATTTTTCCAAAGTCGAGTATGCCTTCTGCTCCGCCGCCGCTGTGCTTAATTGTCAGCAAATGGATATCTTTGGCCTTCTCGGCGTCAATGTAATGGAACTTTGCCATATCAATTGCGCTCCTTCAGACGCTTCAGCACGTCCGCATTCTCGGCCATCAGCTGCTCAATCTGATCGGCTTCCGCGCCAAGGAACCGCTGGTATTCACTTTCCTCCAAAGGCTGGATGTATTCTTCCAACTGCTTATGGAAAGCATCACGCAAAGCAAGGTCACGGCTTGCCATCTTAGTTCTGGCTCGGTTAATCAGCGGCTTCCACAGAGGAAGATTTTCGAATGCACGGAAAATATCATTCACTTCCCAGTTTGTCAGCTTTCTACCCAACTGCTGAGACTGATCCCGAATCATTGCGGCCAGTCCACACTC
>JAFYLI010000033.1 GCA_017537165.1 Oscillospiraceae bacterium
GAGGCTGTCTCTTTGATTGCATTGGAGTTTCTTTCCCAATACAGATTTACTATTTCTCTATCTTCCATAGACAGACCTCCTTTCACCTATATACACGGAAACAGTCTGGAAATCTTACACATTTTCAGACGATAATTTTTATCTTCTCATATATTGTAGCGTACTCAACCCCATTTGTCTCACTCCAGGAATGAAAATTTACAATTTGGAGCGTTTGGTGTGATAGGTTTATGGAGTGAAAGGCTGATTTTGCCTCATTTTACTACCTGCTGACCCATAACAGGCCACAGACCATTTTTTGAGCAAATGGCTTCCGTCAAGTCATTTCAAGGCAAAAAGAGAGTTTCTGCGCGGGATTGCGTCACGCACAGAAACTCAACGAAAAACACATTTTAACTTTTTTGAACTCAAAAACTGTGCAGAATTACAACACGCAACCCTAATCAAGATAATTTTCAACTATATCAAAGCGGCGGAGAGCCAAAGCTCTCCGCCTTATAAGTTTTATTCGAATCAGATGTCGCCGCAGAGGACGTCAGCCAGCTGCATAGCATATGCCAGTGCGCGACCGTAGCTGTTGCCGTTAAGCAGCAGAGGATAGTCAACTGCGTACATACCGCCGGCTGCATTACCTACTGCATACAGGCCGGGGATGTTCTTGGCGTCTGCGCCGATTGCATTCAGGTTGGTGTCTACCTGAGCGCCGCCGAATACGTCGAGCAGAGAGGGACCCCACTTGCAAGCGTAGAAGGGGCCCTGCTCAATGCTGGTGAGCAGTCTGGTACGCTTACCGAAGTCAACGTCGTCGCCCTTAGCAACCAGCTCGTTGTAACGCTCTACGGTCTTGAGCAGGTTCTCTACGGGAACTTCCATCTTCTCTGCCAGTTCCTCGAGGGTGTCGGCTACGAAAGCGTTGCCGTCATCGATGTACTTCTGCATGACCTTTTCCATTCTCTCGCGGTTGAAGCTGTCGCCAACAACGCTCAGAGGCATCATGCCCTGGCCGCCCAGCTCGCTGAAGCGGTCAGCCATCTCGTCGAGGTATTTGCTATCCCAAACGGAGTAAGCGAAGTCACCGCCGGGCTGCATGAGGCAGCGGACGGACTTAGCCTGCATCCAGGTATCTTCGTTCATGAAGCGCTTACCGAGGCGGTTAACGTGGAGGAAGAAGCCCTGATAGCCGCTGTATGCAAGAGCGTGGATGGTGGGAGCCCACTCGGGGTTATCCAGAGCAGCGCCTGCCCAGTAAGCCATCTTCTGGCCGTCACCGGTGTTGCCCTTACGCTTTACGTGCTGGCTGGGACGGGTACCGATGGGGCAGAATGCTTCCATCATCTCGGGATCATCGCTGCAGTCGCCGGTAGCGAGAACAACGGCCTTGGTGCCGTTATAGCGGCGATACTTGCCGTCTTCACACATTGCTACGCAGCCGGTTACGCGGCCGGTCTCGTCCTTTTCCAGATATACGGCATAAGTGCTGCGATGGAGAGTGCCGCCCATTTCGAGGAATGCCTTCTCAAAGATCTCGCAAGCGAGGAAGCCGCCGCCCCAGTGCTTATACTTGTCGGAGCCTCTCTTCTGGAAAATGTGGTGAGTGCCGGGATACTCGCTGAACATGGGGCCCTTGTAAGCCTCATATACGCCAACCTCGAGGCAGTCACCTGCAAGGTCGAGCATCCAGTGGAAGCCTTCAGCACTGCGGTTGATGAACAGCCACAGGAGGTCTTCCTGAACGCGGCTGCCGCTCATCTTGAGCCAGTCAGCTGCCAGCATCTTCTTATCGATTTCGATGCCCTTCTCAGCCATGATGCGGCTGTTAACAGCTGCGATCTGACCTGCGAGAGCCTGCATGGTCTTGTTCTTGTCGATGATGATGGTATCGAGGCCGCGATACTTGCAGCGTGCGCCTGCAGCAAGGCCGCTGATACCGCCGCCGATCATGATAACATCAGCGGTAAGAGTTTCAACGATTTCGGACTCCGCGATCTTCTCGGGAGCAGTTTCCCAACTGTAACCCTTCTTGGGAGAACGGTTGGAATAAAATTTCATTTCGAGTTCCTGCATGGTATTTTTCCCCTTTCGGCAGTATGTTTTTTTGACAGATGTAGTAATTATACAGCAAAGTTATGTTTTGCACAAGTGTTTAATTGTAATAATCCACTAATCACATCCGCTTTTTTATCAAAAATTTAGCAGAATATAAAATACGCTCTAGGCAAAAATATAACTGCGATACCCAATAAACAAACAAGGAGATAAATACAAATGTCTAAGAACAACAGTATTATGAATCCCAATGCCCGCGATGCTATGGATAAGTTCAAGATGGAGGCTGCAAACGAAGTAGGCGTAAACCTCAAGCAGGGTTACAACGGCGATCTTACCAGCCGCCAGGCCGGTTCTATCGGCGGCCAGATGGTAAAGAAGATGATCGAGGATTACGAAAACAAGATTCAGTAATCTGCCCAAAGAAGAAAGGGAACGCTCCTCTGAGCGTTCCCTTTTTGCGCGTTACATATTACTTATGGTAGAGTCTGCTGTTTTGATAAACGGGCTCGGATGTGAGATTTGCGCCCAGCTTCTTGAAGATATTCTCATCAACGGAGGAGAGAATAACGGAGGAGTGGACCTGGCAGCCCTTGAGCTCGTCCAGCTTTTCAAGGGCAAGCGCAGCCTCGGGATTATCTGCCGCACTTATTGCCAGCGCAATAAGCACCTCGTCCGTATGCAGGCGGGGATTCTTGCTGCCCAAATGCTGGGTTTTAAGGTTCTGAATGGGAGTCAATGCCTTGGGAAGGATAAGCTCCACACTGTCATCTATATTTGCAAGGGACTTGAGGGCATTGAGCAGGGCCGCTGAAGATGCACCCAGCAGATCGGAGGTCTTACCGGTAACCACTGTGCCGTTGACAAGTTCGATGGCAGTGGCGGGGCCGCCGGTAACTTCCGCAGCGGTAAGAGCTGCAGGTACGGTGCGGCGAGCGGAACACTCAAGCTCCAAAGAGTTCATGAGCATTTCCAGTTTCTGCACGTGAGCGGCATCGGAGTTACCCTTTCTAACGGAGCACTGGGTATCATAGAAACGGCGAATTATCTCCTGACGTGATGCTTCTCGGCAGGCCTCGTCATCGGTGATGGCATAGCCCGCCATATTTACGCCCATGTCAGTAGGGCTCTTATAGGGGCACTGGCCGTGGATCTTGCGGAACATTGCTTCAAGAACGGGGAAAATTTCAATGTCGCGATTATAGTTTACGGTGGTTTCGCCGTAAGCTTCAAGATGGAAGGGGTCGATCATATTTACATCGGAAAGATCGATGGTTGCAGCCTCGTAAGCAAGGTTTACGGGATGCTTCAAAGGCAGATTCCATATGGGGAAAGTTTCAAACTTTGCGTAACCTGCGCCAATGCCTCTGAGATGCTCATGGTAAAGCTGACTCAGGCATATTGCCATTTTGCCACTGCCGGGGCCGGGAGCGGTAACAACAACTACGGGGCGGGTAGTCTTAATATAATCGTTCTTACCGAATCCGTCTTCGGAAATGATAAGAGAAATATTGGTGGGATACTCGGGGATCATGTAGTGGCGATAGGTCTTGATGCCAAGATTCTGCAGCTTGCGTTCAAACTTTTCGGCAGAACTCTGACCTGAAAACTGGGTCAGAACAACACTGCCCACATACAGTCCGTACTCGCGGAAAGCGTCAATAAGGCGCATTACATCCAGATCGTAGGTAATGCCAAGATCACCGCGCACCTTGTTCTTTTCAATATCCGCTGCGTTGATAGCGATAACGATTTCCGCCTCGTCCTTCATTTTAAGAAGCATCTGCATTTTGCTGTCGGGCTGGAAACCGGGCAGTACGCGGGATGCATGGAAATCGTCAAACAGCTTGCCGCCAAACTCAAGATAGAGCTTGCCGCCAAAGGAGTCTACGCGCTCGCGAATACGCTGGGTCTGCAGTTCAAAATATTTTTCGTTGTCAAAACCTATCTTCATCTTGCCGCCTCCACGAAAAAATCACATATAATTCTACATCATGTGCAGAAAAATTGCAACGACAACATGCAAGATTACGGAAAAAGAGTGCAGCCAAATTTCGACTGCACTCTTTAAATTCATTCGTAACAGCTTATCATGCGATGGCTGCAAGTGCTGCGGCAAATTCGCCGCAGGTAACTGCGCCGTCGGGAAGGATATTGCCGTCGGTATCGCTGATAATGTCTGCGCCGCAGGCCCACTGCATAGCTGCCATAGCCCAATCGCAGATATCGAAGGCATCGTTATAGCTGAGGATGTTGGTCTCCTCGCCAACAGAAACATCAACGCCTATGTTCTTGGCATAGCGCCAAAGAATAACAACCATCTGCTCACGGGTCAGCGCATCATCGGGGCCGGCCTTGCCATTGCCGTAGCCTTCAATAATGCCCTTGCATGCCGCCCAGCGGAATGCCTCACTGTCAACGTCGGTGAAATCTTCGTCAAAATCCTCGGGAACGAGGGTATCATCGGCTGCATTGTAGAGCAGTTCTACAGCGTAGGCGCGAGTAGCCTCTGCCGCATTCTCATCGACAGCTGCGATAACCTGGCATACGGGAGGAACGAGAACGGCAGTTTCGGAAACAGCGCTTACTACGTATTCGCCTGCTGCATCAAGAACGATAGCAGCCTTGCCGTTTTCGTCGGTAACAACGCCGGTCTTGACGCCGTCAACAACGATCTCAGCACCTGCAACGGGCAGAACATTACCGCTCCAATCGGGAGCAGAAAGGATAAGTTCAAGAGTTTCGCCTACGGTTACTTCAGCAGTGCGCTTATCAAAATAAGTGTACTGATCGCTCCAGTATTCAAGGTCTGCAAAGCCGTAGGCTACTATGCTGTCGCCTGCATTGATAGCTTCGGTAAGGCTAAGGGGCATAATATTATTCACATAGTACATATAGCTTCCGCCGTTGCTGACGCCCCACAGAGTGTCGATGGCAATACCGTAGTCGCTGTCGTAGTAAACGTAGCCTTCTGCACCGTCGGCATAATAGGCCGTATGTGCGGCGATAAGTGCGTCATGGATACTTACAACGCCATCCTCATCAATGTCGGTTACGTTTACGGGTGCGTTGACCAGCACCAGCTCGCCTGCATCGGCGATGGTAACGGTTACGCCGGTACCTCTCTGAGGTGCAGGTGCAATAAGCAGCATATCCTCTGCCGCAAATGCAGCCGTACCGAGGCTCAGGCAAAGAGCCACCGCAAGTATAACAGCAAATATTTTCTTCATTTTCTTTCCTCCATTTTCATTTTATTTCCACCGCAGCGCGGAGGTTTCACTTCATCATTTCAATGCCCATTTCCACGAAGCGTTCGCGGCAGGCCGTCATACCGTTAGCCACGATATCAGCCAATCCGCCCGCCTCCATAGCACGTATGGCGGCATCCGTGGTACCCCTGGCAGAGGTTATCCTGCGCCGCATTTCCTCCGGCGGCGCATCATCGTTCTTCCAAAGTTCGGCAGTGCCTATAAAGGCCTGCTTACAGAGCATTTTTGCGGCGTTTTCATCCATGCCCGCAGCTACAGCCGCCTTTATCATGCTCTCGGCAAGATAATAGAAATAGGCGGGACTGCTTCCTGCTATGGCTGTAACGCCGGTAAGGTCCTCCTCCGGCACCTCGCTGATTATTCCCAGCGAGCCGAATATTTTTTCGCAAAGCGCCTTATGCTCGTCGCTTGCTCCTGCGGGAGAATATCCCGTTGCGCTCAGGCCAACGGCCAGCGCCATATTCGGCATGGTGCGGATAACGTCCACTCCCTCGGGGAGCAGACTCTTAATGTCCGCTGTGGTAAGTCCGGCCATAATGGAGATCAGCAACTGGCCGGGATGCATATGCCGAGCGTACTCGGGCATAGCAGTCTTATAGCTTTGAGGTTTGAAGCAGGTAATGACCGCATCCGCCTCCGCCACAGCCTCAGCCGCGCCAAAGGAAGTGCCGTATTTATTTGCAAAATTCTCCGCGGAAGCTGGATTATGCCCGTTGATGGCTATAATGTTCTCCGCCGGGATCACGTTTTTTTCGATAAGCCCTTTGGCTATTGCTCCGGCCATAAAACCGCAGCCCAGCAGGGCGATCTTCTCTGCCATAGTTACCTCCGTATTTGTCCGTTTCCCGAAACAAGGTATTTATAGGAACATATTTCCCGCAGACCCATGGGGCCTCGTGCATGGAGCTTTTGAGTGCTGATGCCTATCTCCGCGCCAAAGCCGAACATGCCGCCGTCGGTCATTCTGCCCGTTACGTTATGGTTTACAACCGCTGCGTCAACAGCTCGCTGGAAAAGCGCCGCTCTCTCGGCATTTTCGGTGATGATAGTCTCGGTATGCTTCGTTCCGTAGCGGTCGATGTGCTCCACTGCCTCGTCAAGGCCGCTTACGATTTTGGCGGCTATCTCAAGATCGAGATACTCTTCCGCCCAATCCTTCTCCCCCGCCGCTGCCATTTCGGGATAAATGGCACGCATTTTCTCGCAGCCGTGGAAGCGGACACCCGCATTCTCCAGCGCAGAAACCAGCGCGGCAAGGTTCTCCTTCGCCCATTTTTCGTTCACCAGCAGAGTCTCCGCCGCATTGCAGACGGAAGGGCGCTGGGTCTTAGCATTCAGGGCGATATTTATCGCCATCTCCACATCGGCACTCTCGTCCACATAGATGTGGCAGTTGCCCGTACCTGTTTCAATAACAGGCACGCTGGAATTATCAACGACTTCGCGGATAAGTCCCGCTCCGCCTCTGGGAATCAGCAGATCAAGATACTCATTGAGCCTCTGCATTTCTTTTACGCATTCCCTTGAACCATCCTCTATGAGCTGAACGGCCTCGGGAGGCAGAGCCGTACCCGCCAGCGCTCTCTGCATAACGGCGGTAAGCGCTTTATTGGAGTTAAGGGCACTTGAACTGCCGCGGAGCATTATGGCGCTGCCCGTTTTAAGGGCAATAGTCGCCGCATCCACCGTAACGTTGGGGCGTGCCTCATATATCATTCCGATAACACCCATGGGCACGCGCACTTTGCTTATTTTCATGCCGTTGGGACGAGTCCACTCTTCCAGTACTTCGCCTATGGGATCAGGCAGATCGATGAGTTCACGCACCGCGGCAGCAACATCCTTTATTCGGCCTTCGGTAAGCAGCAGGCGGTCGGCAATAGACTGACTGATGCCGTTCTTTCTGCCATTTTCCATGTCAAGAGCATTGGCGGCAATTATCTCGCCGCAGCTTGCCTCCAGTGCATCGGCAATAGCAGCCAGCGCCGCATTCTTCTCTGCGCTTGAAGCCAATGCCGTAAGGCGGGCAGCTTTTTTGAGTATGGCACCTTTTTCTCTTACCTCACTCATTCGGCCACCTCCTCATCATCCTTAATAAGCCGTATCTTCTCACCGCTGACCCAATCGTTGCGATGCACCGCAACGGTCTGGCGTGAGCCTGTATGCCTGCCCTTCACGGCTGCAAGGGCAGCTTTATCGTAGCCGCAGATACCGCGGCCCAAAAATACGTTTTCCGAAGAATAAACGTCTACCACGTCGCCCTTTTCGAACTCACCCTCAATGGCCACAATGCCCGAGGGAAGCAAGCTTTTTCCGCCTTCGGTCAATGCTCTTGCCGCGCCCGAGTCGATATAAAGGCGACCCTTACCCTGAGTATAGAATGCCATCCACTGCTGGCGGGTCTTCAGGTGGTTTTTACCTGCGGCAAAATATGTGCCCTTGGAAATACGGTCAACGCCGTTGATTATCGCGTCTTCTCCGCTGCTTGAGCTGATGAACACGGGCACGCCCGAGGCAGTAGCCAGCGCTGCGGCGGTTATCTTGGAGCGCATACCTCCGCTGGAAAGCTCTGAAGCGGCACCTCCGCCAAGGGCCTCAATGCGAGGCGTTACCGCTTCAACATAGGGGATATGTTCAGCGGAAGGGTCTTTGCGTGGGTCGGCAGTATAAAGTCCCTCGATGTCCGTAACCAGCAGCAGCATATCCGCATGGATCATTGCCGCCACCTGGGCGGAAAGAGTATCATTATCGCCAAAACGCAGTTCCTCGATGGAGGTGGTATCGTTTTCGTTTATAATCGGCACCGCACCGCATTTGAGCAGTTCCATAAGCGCGTTGAACACGTTGTCATAGCGGCGCTTATCGGTGAAGTCGCCTCTTGTAAGCAGTATCTGCGCGCCTACATAACCATGCTGAAGCAGGCCGCGGCTGTACTCTTCCATGAGTAGCCCTTGTCCCACTGCCGCAGCCGCCTGCTTGGCGGCGATCGCCCGTGGACGCTGGGTATGGCCCAGTCGTCGGAAGCCCGCCGCAATGGAACCTGAGGTTACGATAACAACGCTGTCACCTCTGTCTTTCAGCAGACATACCTGCCGCACTATCTCTTCAACCTTGGTGTGGGACAGCGAGCCGTCATGCTCGGTAAGCGAGCTGGTGCCTATTTTTATTACCAGGGTTCTGTTTTCCGCTGCCATGGCAGATCAGATCTCCATCTCAGCAAGGCGCTTGCCCATCTCGTAGGCATTCTTGCAATCCTCGGGGAAAACGTTCTCGTGGCGATCCCAGCGCTGCTTGGGGTCGAACATATCTGCGTCATACTTGGAATAATCGGTAAACTGCAGAGTTTCGCTGGCGAATACATATTCGCAGGGGCCGATCATGGCATTGAAAATGCCGCACTGTCCCTTCATATACTGGGTATAAGTTTCAGCGGGAGCATTGTAGGTATAAACAAGACCGACCTTAACTCTCTTGGTGTAAAGTCTGTGCATGTCCTTGCTGTAAGTAAGGGTGGGGAACAGGAAACGCTCGATGAAGTTTCTCATCATGCCGGTTACATCGCCAAAGTACATGGGAGAGCCAAGCAGAAGAACATCGGCGTTCTTGGCCTCTTCGAGGATCTCGGTAAGGTCGTCCTGCTGAGCGCAGGCACCGTAGAACTTGCCGCCCAGAAGTTTGCAGGCAGAGCAGCCGTGGCAGCCCTTGTAGTTAAGGTCAAAGAGGTTGACCATCTTTACTTCAGCGCCTGCAGCCTTTGCGCCTTCCAGCGCAGCCTCCAGCATTTTTGCGGTGTTCCAATCTTTTCTTGCACTTCCGTTAAGGGCGAGAACTTTCATTATAATATCCTCCTTTAAAGTAATTGGGTTTAATATAGTCATTTTATACTATTGCGAGTCTCTTGACAATACTGAAGAGTGCAAAAACGCGGCGGAATACACTTCCGCCGCGTCCGTATATACGCGTGACTATACGCCCAAACCGACAGCTGCGTTTCACGCACCTGCCCGAGGATACCACGGAGTTCCGCCGTTCATCCCTTAACGTATACCAGCTCATGCAAGTATTCCGGCTCACGCTTCATATATGCGGCTGCAGCTCTGCCTTCCCGGATTATCCTCCAGTGACCGATTTTCATCGACGAGCCGCGCCAAAGCGCTTACGGCGGCGGTACCGCGCAGGTTTTTCACCTGCTTCCTTCTATCCGCCCGCCATACGCAAAGCGGATACATGAACTTGTGTTATATTGCAATTTTAGCATTTAAATTACAGTGTGTCAATGCACTCACAGTCTACATTGCAAGTTTAGCACATTCTGCCCTTATCGGCAGAATGTGGACCTGTCATACATTATATAATGTATAAATTCGAAAAAGGAGTGATGATATGCTATCAGCGTTTCTTATGCTGGTAAACAGTGTGCTGTGGATGCTGCGCTTGGGCAGTTCGGGTTCGTTCCCCCGCCCACTTAAACCGGCAGAAGAGCAGGAATACCTTGAACGCTGGATAAACGGCGGCGACATCGATGCCCGCAACAAACTCATAGAGCACAATCTCCGCCTTGTGGCACACATTATGAAGAAGTACTACACCCAAAACGCAGATCAGGATGACCTTATTTCCATCGGCACCATAGGACTTATAAAGGGAGTTTCCACCTATCGCCCCGACAAAGGAGTACGGCTGGCAACCTATGCCAGCCGCTGCATTGAAAACGAGATCCTCATGTTCTTCCGCGCTGCACGCAAGTCATCAAGTGACCTTTCCCTATCGGACGCTATCGAAACCGACGGAGACGGCAATAACCTTTCCCTCATGGATATTCTCTGCACCGACGATGACATGCTGGACGATCTAAGCGCCAGAGAAAGTTATACGCAGCTTCGCAGCTGCGTACAGACCGCCCTCACTCCACGGGAGGCAGAAATAATAACCCTGCGCTACGGCCTTTTGGGCGCCCAGCCTCTCCCCCAGAGAGAGGTCGCCCAAAAGTTCGGCATAAGCCGCAGCTATGTATCGCGCCGCGCTTAATGTAAGCGATGCCCGGAGGACCGGCATTAAATGACCGTTGACAAAAACAGCTTTTCAGATATAATGTAATTAAATTAAATTAATTGCATATAATGCACGCATTAAGGAGGTGCACAAAGTGAATACCGATTATCGCAAGCTGTGTATGGATTTGTTCGGCACAGACGATGTGAATGAGTTGAAGAAGCTGGCTAAGAACATCAAAGCCAAGAACCCACGTAACGCAGGACGGAAGAAAAAGTTTACGCAAAATGACATCTGCAAAATGCAAGCCATGATCGCCAACGGCATGACGATCAACGAAGTGGCTGCGCAGTTTGGCACTTCCAGACAAATCGTTGGAAAATATCTTAACACCAAGCCCGAAGCCGGATACACGCTACGCATGACCTATATGTATCAACAGCACCCTTGCACGCTCATTGACGTGGACTTTTTGAACGAAAAAATTAAAATTGAAAACAGAACGGCAGACATACTTCACCGCGCTTTTGGTGCGGTCGAAGAACCCACCTGGGACGATTTCGAGTGGTTTCTGAAAGACCGCTGCTTCCCTGCCACCCGCGGCAACGTAAAAGATATTTTGCTAGGGCTGCAACTTACGGACTATGATCCGCTGCAAATCGTGGAGAAAACAAAAGGTCGGACAGCCGAAGACGATATGTGGCTAAAGTTTGCATATTACCCGAAGGAGTCAACCATCAATGCATAAAATCAATTTGGATAGCATCGCGCCCGAGCCTATTCAGGGACACACCTCCAAAGGTGACCAGCCCAAATGGCAGCTGGATGGCAAATGGTACAAGGCCGACCACATGGGATGTGAAGCATTGTCCGAGGTTTTGATCTCCGGATTGCTGAAAAAATCCAACGTTCCCAACTTCGTGGAGTATGAGCCGGTACTGATCCGATATCACGGCAAAGAAACACCGGGCTGTGTCAGCGGAAGTTTCCGCGAGAAAGATGAGATGCTGATTCCCTTTGAGCGGTTGCACCGAGCTTACACAGGCAAAGGTCTGGCTGCTACTTTGGGCGGGATAACCACCCCCATTGAGCGTATACGTTACACCGTAGATTTCATCGAGCAGACTACCGATTTGACCGGCGTCGGAGCATATCTCACCTTATTGCTGGAGTTGGATTCGTTCTGCCTTAACGAGGACCGCCATACCAACAACCTTGCCATTATTCGTAACGAAAAAACTCTTAAATTCCGCCTTTGCCCGATTTTTGATAACGGCCTTGCCCTACTGTCCGACTTGAATGATTATCCTCTAGAAAAAGATATGTATGACTGCATCAGCAGAGTCCGTGCCAAGCCGTTTGCGCTGAATTTCGACGCGCAGGTGGAGGCCGCCGAATCGCTGTACGGCCCGCAACTGAAATTCCGATTCAGCAAACATGAACTCCCCGAGGAGTTAGACAGTCTCAGAGCCCTATACCCGCAGGAAATACTCCGCCGTACAGAAGATATCCTGCGAGAGCAAATCAGAAAATACCCGGTGTACTTTTAAGTGCGCCATAAGAAACAATACCCGGAAAGCCCATATATTAAAGGCTTTCCGGGTATTGTTCCGCTAAACAGCAAATTATTGTTCCGTTAATGTTTCCATTGTTCTGTTACGCCAATCTCTTTACAAACAAAAAACAGAGTAGACCAACTGCCTAAATAACATGGCAGGGTCTACTCCACTTTTTCCAGTTCGCGAAAACGGAACTTGATGATTATTTGCTTGTCTTCCGTCAATTCGATACGATCAATTAAGCTGATAAGAAGCTCACGGTTGGTGCAGGCAGATTCCACGAACCTGGCAACCAGTTCCCGAGCCTCATCTTCAGCTCGGGTCGGATTGGCGGCCTGCTTTGACAACGCGTCATGCTTGGCTATCAGTTCTTTCTGCTGCGCCTTCATTTTCCGATAGATGCGTTGGAAGTCCTCTTCCGCAATGATTTCATTCAACCGGTCCATGTACACCTTATCCAGGTTGTTGGTCAGTGTGTCGATTTTCACTTTCAGCGATTTGATCTCTGCCACATTTCGGCTTTCGCGCTGTTGCTTTTCAATTGCCTCGAGTGCCATGGGCTGAAGCTGCTCAGGCCTCAAATATGCCTGACAGACCTCGCGCACTTTATCCAGCACCGCCTCGGTAACTGTAGCTTCCTTAATTGTGTGGCTGGAGCAAACTCCCGCCTTGGTAAAGCGCTGGTAGGTACGGCAAACGAAATACAGCACGTCCTCCCCTGCCGCATTTTTGCGATTGAGCACAGCCATCGGATATCCACATTCGCGGCAGAAAATAAGCCCCTTCAGCAGGAAATCGTATGTACGGCTTCGTGTTCGTTTGCGGCTCTCCACCAGCATACGCACTTTTTGAAAGTTTTCTTTGTCCACCAGTGGCTCGTGAGTGTCTTCCACAACGATCCAGTCTTCACGAGGCTGTCGAATGCTCTTTTTGGATTTATAGTTGACCCTTTTACTTCTTCCCTGCACCATATTACCAATGTAGGTTTCGTTCTGAAGCATGTCGGAGATGCGTTCACCGGACCATAGTCCCGTGTATGGTCCGGTACGCCCCAACGTAAGATTGGCATATGTTGCGGGGGTGGGGACGTTCTCTTCGTTGAGAACAGATGCTATCTTGCGACAACTCACTCCATCGAGGGCCATGGCGAAGATGCGGCGGACTATCGGTGCAGCATCTTCGTCAATAACGATCTTATTTTTCTCCGTGGGATGCATTTTATAGCCGTATACCGGCTTTCCTCCGATAAACTCGCCCTTGCGCTGCTTGTTGTTCTTAACGGACTTTATCTTTTTGGATATGTCCTTGGCATACATTTCATCCATTATTGCGCGAAATGGCAGAACATCATTTGCCGAAGTTTCCACCCCGGTATCAGTGCCGTCGGTCACTGATATATACCGCACCCGATGCTCCGGGAAATAAGACTCCGTGTAATACCCTATCATGCTGTAATTGCGACCCAATCGGGAAAGGTCCTTTGTTATAACCATATTGACATTGCCGTCTTCAATATCATCGATCATACGGTTGAAGGCCGGTCGATCAAATCTGGTTCCTGACCTGCCGTCATCAATGTAAACATCATAGACAGCCAGCTTATGACGCTTCGCGAAGGCCTCCAGCAAATCTTTTTGATTTAAAACGCTCTGGGAGGGCCCCTCGTTATCGTCCTCTTTTGAAAGTCGGATATACAGCGCCACATGGTAATTCTCCGGGTCTGTGATTTTAACACTCATTCTATTCCTCGCAAGCCAAGCGGATACCCGTCAAGCAGAATATCCGCTTTTCTCTTCCAGGATACGCTTGAGATAGAGGTAAAATGATTTCTCAAATATGCTGACTACGCTTTCTTCGCCATCAAACTTGCACCGAACCTTTATGGTTCTCTTCATAACGAGTTCCCTCCCTTCGGTTTATATTTTTATGCTTAGCTCAGTCAAGTATTGCCTATTTAAATAATATTCCACTTCATTTTTCGGTTAATGCGATTCCCCCTGAAGACTACCTCTCAACTGAATAATCACAATGCTCGCCCTTGTCCAATTAATCCCCTTATTTTCGTTTTATCTGTAGAGATCACAGCGAGAAGAAGACAGGTATGGCAGTCCCTGCCGCATACAAATAATGGTAGTTTTGTCGTCTTATGTCGGTTCGTGTCGTAATAAGTCGCCCAAGGTCGAAATAGCCAGATTTCGGCATACCATGTCTCCATCTTCAAAAAGGTGGGTAAGAAAGTATGACCGAAAGCGAAGCACTGATACGCTGCATCCTTGGCGCAGTGCGCCACGATATCCGCCCCCTTTCCGTTGCGCTTGATGTAGTGCGCGATATGCTGTTCGTCAAGCAAATCACTATGGATGATATCTTAGTTACCAAAGATGTATATCATGTGGTTGCCAAGCAGCTTTCCGGGAAACCTATTTCCATGGCAAGGCGCATAGAGCGGCTCGCAAATCTCTGTTGGGACGAAATGGCGGCAAACAATTTGGTTCCAAAATACATCGGCAAGCATTTATCCTATTCATGCGCGCCCCGCGACATAATAATCTATCTGGCGTTTTATCTTGAATTCAAGCGGCCGTTCTTTGAGATATTGGAAGAGCAACCCTCTCTGCTGTTTTAAAAGTGAAGGAGGACGGATCAACACGATCCGTCCTCGTTTCACTATGCAGTTGATTATCGTGGTATTGGGGTTGGCTACTTAGGGGCAGGTATTAACCATTGTGTCATAGAACGGGTCGCCGTCTATGTCACCGTACACCACCAGCAGATAAGTATTGCCACGTACTACTGTGTAGGTACCACCGGCAAATACCGTATGAGTTCCGCTGTTGCTCCAACTTGCAAGTTTAGTACTACCGTAATAAAGCTCAGCGGTAGCGTTAATGGTCGAACCTATGTCCGTTACCAACACACTGCAATGGGCGGTAGTGCCTTCAAAAATCAAATTGGGCTCAATTCTCGTCATTTGTTCCGCAGCTAATGCTGTTATGCCAAGGGCAAATGCAAAAACAAGGATCAAAGCTAAAGCACGTTTTTTCATAAAAGATTCCTCCTTTTTCTATTCGTTTAATCTGTGCTTCGCATATACAAACGCCGAAAAGAAAGGAAATTGGACAAATAATCCTTCTGCAAATCACCTATTCTTTCTTATATATACTTTTCGCCATGCGCAGAATGTCTTTATCTGCGCCAAAATAAGATATTCCATATGCAATATTATTTATATCATCAAACCATACAAGTTCTTTTTCTACAGTATCGTTATGAGGTACATAAAGGTCAGCCTGATAACCATTAATATTCACTATTTTATGGTCAAACCCGGAATCTGATTGCAAATTTGTGTGTTTATTTTCATAGCTACGGCTATAAACGAACACTATGATATCACTCATGTCATCTTCTTTTTGGTACATAACCGACTGCGTATAATTATCGCCTGCTGCAATAACCTCTACATATCCTTTAGGAATCCACGCAGGCCTAATGTGCGGCAAATCTCCTGCATTTTCTTCGTCCACATACTGATAGAATACACTTTGTTCATATATCCTTTGCGCCCAGGCAAGGAAGGTAGCGCGCACATTCTGATTTGCGGTCAGCAAAACACTACCGCCTATAAGCATGGCAAGAAATATTGCCGCCACACTTTTTGCTGCTTTTCTAATTCCGTGCCGCAGCTTCATTTTCCGCCGCAAAATTGCCATCTTACGGTGAAACTCAAAGCTGAATTCGTGCTCTTCAATCGGCTCAAGTGCAGCCATCATTGCCTCATGCACCTGCAAAGCTGCCCGCCGCAGTTCGTCTTCCGTAAATGCTGCTTTGTTCATACGCTTATTCCCTCCTCTTCAAGCTTTTTGCGCAGTGCTTCCTTCGCTCTGTAAAGGACTTTCTGCATGCTGTCCACCTTCATGTCAAGCATTTTGGCCATCTCTTTCGTACTGTATCCGCTTACGTAATGCAGGAGGATAACCGATCTGTATCGTTCATTCAGCTTTGCTATTGCAGCCGCAAGACCTCCATCGTCCGGCAAGCTTATCTCTACTCCTGTTATAGCCTCGTCGAGACCAATATCAGCATAGCTTTTACGCTTTCGCAGTATATCTATAGCTTTCCGCTCTGCTATTATAGCTACGTAGTTTTTCGTTCCGGTGCTGTCGACATCGGTAATTTTTGCTATATTCTTTGCAATTGACTCAAATGCCATATTTACCGCGTCTTCCGCATCCTCGTTATTGCCAAGTATATCCTTGGCACATCGAAACATCAGATTTTTGTATTTTTCATACACGCACTCAAATTTCTCGTGTTCCCGCTCATCGGGTATCATTTGCAGATATATTGCAAGCAACAAATACGCCCTCCCACAAAAAAATATAACTATGTTTCACCCCAGTCTCCCACTCCGCTCGGCTTAGCAAAGGCCAATTATGCTCTATTGAGAAATAGAGCATAAGACAGGGATCCCTGTCTGGCAAAATTCGGGTGAAAATCTATTATAGTTATACACAAAAAACAATTAAAGTAAAGCCTAGCAAGGCTCTATACGACAAAAAATCCAAGCCCTAAATCGGCTTGGACAAATACTTAAATATGGCATATCATACAAAACGTTGTAACATAAGTTTTTTTATCGCTTACATTAAGCGCGCTGCACAGTATCGCGGATTGAGAAGAAGGCGCTGGAGAAATTGAAGAGCGCGTTGGAGAAGGAATAAAGATACCACTGTTGCGTATAGACAAAAAAAGAACTGACCCTTGACCGTCTTACTTTTCTTGACAGTCAAGGGTCAGTTCTGTGATATCTTGTTATCTAACATCCTTGGTTACCTCTCTTTCTACAGGATCTTAATTTACCTGTACATTGGTATCACCCTTTCTGGTTATAATATAGCATAGGGCATGGTTTTTTGCAATAGTAAACGCTTCATAATATTGCAACAAAATGTGGGACAAAGTTTGTTCATAACATAGATTTGTAATAAATCCCGTCTTTTTATCTTGACCTGCCCTCTAAAATTTGGTATATTTGATATGTTGGGGTCGCTAAAAGGCGGCCCTAAATTTTTACTCGGAGATAAAAAAATGAACCTCATCCTCACCCGCGCAAGCAGCCCGATCCACTGGCTTAAAATATACCGCCTTTACCGTCTTGCCTTCCCACGCGAAGAGCGCAAACCCTTTTCCTCCATCCGTGAAATACATTGCAACCATCGCGGCGACGTATGGTACTGCACCGCAAACGGACATTTCGTCGGTTTTGCGTCTACTGTGCGCGGCAGTGATTTGGTTCTTGTGGATTATCTCGCCGTTTCTCCCGCCGCACGCAACGGCGGCATCGGCTCCGCCATTCTTGGCGCACTGCGCGGAAAGTATCCCGCTCATCACCTTTTTCTTGAAATAGAAAGCGTATGGGAAGACGTTCCCGACCGTGATATCCGTCTGCGCCGCAAGGCATTTTATCTCCGCAACGGTTTTACTCCCATGAAGCTGATGATATGGCTGTTCGATGTAAAAATGGAGGTGCTTGGCATTGACTGCACCTTGGATTACTCGCAATACCACGATTTTTATTACACCCGACTCTCTCCATGGGTAGCGGAGCATATCTCCGAAGCCGTCCACCCCGAGGCATAAATTATGGGCTGTGCACTTTTGTGCACAGCCCTTTGATTTTTACAGCAGATTCTTGCGAAGTTCCTCGCCCGATTTGGGAGAATAGAAGGCAGGGGGAACATCGAAAATGGTCTTGCAGCCCGACATACCCGCTGCGTTCATCTTATATACCGCGCGGGCACAGCATACCAGTACACTGGAAGTAAACTCGGGGTTGGACTCCAGATTAAGGGAATATTCCATTACCTGCTTTGTCTCGCCGTTCTCACCCGTTACGCCGCTGCGGATAACGGACCCGCCGTGAGGCATGCCGCCATGCTCTCTCTCCAGTTCCTCGGCGGAAATAAAGTTGACGGTGGTATCGTAATCGGCAAAGTAGTTAGGCATATTCTTTATCTCAGCCTCTATGCGCCCCTTATCGGCGCCATCGGCAGCTACTACGAAGCACTCACGAGTATGCTTCTCGCGGGTGGTAAGCTCGGGGTTTTCGCCGCTGCGAACTCTTTCAAGAGCTTCAGCCACGGGTACGGTATACTGCTTTGCGCCCACGACGCCCTCAACGCGTCTTATAGCGTCGGAGTGGCCCTGGCTTACGCCCTTACCCCAGAAGGTATAATCCTTACCGTCGGGCAGAACGCAGTTGCCCAGCAGACGCTGCAGGCTGAACAGACCGGGATCCCAACCGGCAGAAATAAGCGCGGTCTTTCCACTTTCCGTAGCAGCTGCGTCAACGACAGCGAAATGCTCGGGGATCTTGGCATGAGTATCAAAGCTGTCAACTATATTGAAATACTTGACATATTCGGGGCTCTGTACGGGCAAGTCGGTAGCGCTGCCGCCGCAGAGAATGAGAACGTCAATATCGTCCTTCATTTCAGCAGCCTTGCTTACATTATATATAGGTACGTTGGGTGTGAGGGTCTTGAGTGCGGAGGGATCGCGGCGGGTAAAGAATGCCGCAAGCTCCATATCGGGATTCTGGCGAACAGCCAGTTCCACTCCCCTGCCCAGATTTCCGTATCCGAGAATCGCAATTCTAATGGGGTTGCTCATTTGTATCGTCCTTTCGGTGAAAACTTTTGCAATTTAGTGTACCACGCCAAAGGCAGTTTGGCAATTGCAATTTTTCGATTGCGTTAGCTTTTTTGCATGGCTGTCATACACCATATAATGTTGCACCGCTTCGCCATCGGTGGTAAAATATCCGCAGGAGGCGTTTACATGGAACTTACGGTGAAAAAATTTGAAGAGCTTACCGTTCCCGAGCTTTACGAAATACTGAAGCTGCGCGTGGACGTATTCGTTGTGGAGCAGAACTGCCCTTACCCCGAGCTTGACGGCAAGGACGAAGCTGCTTGGCACGTTTATCTCCGCGAGGACGGCAGGATCATTGCCTACCTGCGCGTGCTGCCTCCCGGACTCTCCTTTGATACGGCGGCTATCGGGCGTGTTATTTCCGCCAAACGCCGCTTCGGCATCGGCACAGTTCTTATGCGCGAGGGCATAAAGGTCGCCAAGGAGCGTTTGCAGGCCGATACTATAAAAATAGAGGCGCAGACCTACGCCCGCGCCTTTTATGAGCAGTTGGGTTTCGTCCAAAGCTCCGATGAATTCCTCGAGGACGGAATACCTCATATCGAAATGACCTTAATTACATAAACACCCGCGGCGGCATCGATACGATGCCGCCGCTTCACTTTATTTATCAAATGATGGATTTACCACATATACGTTCTTTTGGTTGAGCTTTTCCGTTGCCAGTCTCAGCCCCTCACCGAAGCGCTGGAAGTGGACTATTTCACGCTCGCGGAGATAACGGATGACGTTGTTTACGTCGGGATCGTCGGAAAGGCGCAGGATATTATCGTAGGTAACACGAGCCTTCTGCTCCGCTGCCATATCCTCGGTCAGGTCTGCGATAAGGTCGCCCTTTACCTGCATACTTGCCGCAGACCATGGGAAACCCGAAGCAGCCGTGGGGTAAACGCCTGCGGTATGGTCTACGAAATAGGCATCGAAGCCCGCCGCCTTTATCTGTGCCTCCGTCAGGTTGCGGGTGAGTTGATGGACGAGGGTGCCCACCATCTCGAGATGGGAAAGCTCCTCAACACCGATGTCGGTCAGGAGTCCCTTCAGCTCGTCAAAGGGCATGGAATAACGCTGGCTGAGGTAGCGCAGGGATGCGCCAAGCTCGCCGTCGGGACCGCCGTACTGGCTTATGATTATAGATGCCAGCTTAGGGTTGGTATTGGTTATCTTTACGGGATACTGCAGTTTCTTTTCATACACAAACATTACTTCATACCTCCCCCGTACTCCCAGGGCCATGGAGCACACAGCCATGTATATTCCTCGCCGCCCGCCTGCATCTGCCTGATAGGCCCGTAGCGTTCAACGTAGCGTTTTTCGCCGGTCTTATACAGCTCGACGTATTTATTGAAAAGTTCCAGCGCTTCCGCGTCATCGCAGTGGGTATCCAAGTAAAGTCCCAGCTCGTGGATAACGAAACCCAGCGCCTGAAGCTCGCCGAGGGGTGTATCGGGTGCACCCGTCTGATTGACTACATTCTTCCACGGCAGGTCAAGACCCGGGAACAGAGTGCCTCTTGCCAAAGCCTCAGCAGGCTTATACTGAGGGGTGCTTTCCTCCTGCATTGGCACAAATGCAACGGCAAGAGGGGCGCATTCGGGCAGAGCTCCGCATTTATATCCACAATCATTATCCGGGTGATTGTTAGGTTTATTCATCTGATTCCTCCTTCGAAAGCAGCTTACCCGTGCTTTCGGTTTATTCTATTCAATAATGCCCGCCCAGGTGCAAAAAAGCATTGACAAAAGAGTTGATTTTAGGTATTCTATGGACAAAGAATGCCTTTTTGCCGGCACAATTTGGCCCGAGAGTGCAGAACTCAGTCTCGAGCTGTGATTTTTCTGCGAATTTGTGCCCCAAAATCGGCAAAAGTGTTGTTTAATCGACAACCTTTTGCTATAATTGTTCTTATTATAATAAGCAAAGGAAGATTGCTATGAACATTAAAGAAGAACTGAAGGTTGTTGGCGAACTGAAGGGCGTTTGCTTCGGCGCAAGAAGCATGGGCAACGCTCCCAAGCACAACACCCCCATCACCCCCAAGGAGAACTTCGTCCGCTTCATGAAGGGCGAGGACTACATGTGGACTCCCTGCAGCGATGACTTCGTCACCGTTATCCCCAGAGAGATTCCCGACACCGTAGCAAGAGATTTCGCATTCGACCTCGACATCCCCGAAGAGATCATCCATGCCGGCGGCAAGGACATGTTCGGCATCGAGTGGGAATACGTTGTTTCCGCAGGCGGCTCCATGGTTCGCCCCGGTAACCCCCTCCTCATCAATGACATCACCGAGTGGGAAAAGGAAGTTACCTTCCCCGACATCGATTCCTGGGATTGGGAAGCAGCTGAGAAGAGACTTGCTCCCGTTACCAGCGACGACAGAGTTGTTGTAACTTGGTTCTTCAACGGTCTGTTCGAGCGTCTCATCTCCATGATGGAGTTCGAGAATGCTGCTCTCGCTTTCGTTGACGAAGACGAGCAGGAAGGCGTACATAGACTGTTTGACAAGCTCTGCGATCTGTATGACGCTATCTTCGACAAGATGAAGAAGCACCTGAACACCGACGTTATCTACTTCCACGATGACTGGGGTTCTCAGAGAGCTCCCTTCTTCTCCAAGGCTGTTTGCGACGAGATGCTCGTTCCCTACCTCAAGAGAATCTGCGAGTCCGCTCACAAGAGAGGCATGTACATTGACTTCCACTCCTGCGGCCAGGTTGAGCTCCTCGTTCCCTGCATGATCGAAGCAGGCTGCGACATTTGGTCCGGTCAGCCCATGAACGATCGCCTCATGCTCCTCGAGAAGTATGGCGACAAGATCAAGCTGAACCTCTCCCCCAATGCTCCCATGGTATTCCCCAAGACCCCCGAAGAAGCAGAAGCTGCAGCTAAGGCATACGACGCTGCTCTCGATGAGTTCATGAGCACCTACGGCCGCTTCATGACCAGCATCGTAGTTTCCGCTATGCAGGCAGGCAATCCGAAGCTTTACGAGAGAGTTTACACCGAGACTCGCGAAGCTTTTGCAAAGTAATAAAAATTTAAATTTATCTAAAGAGGGTTAAGAAACATGATCATTATTGGCGAAAAAATCAATGGTTCCATTCCTTCCGTCGCTAAGGCTATTGCCGAGAGAGACGAAGCTTTTCTCCGTGACCTCGCTGTAAGACAGGCTGAGGCCGGCTCCACCTTCATCGACGTTTGCGCTTCCGTAGAGCCCGAGTTCGAGTATGACACTCTCGCTTGGATGCTCAACCTCGTTCAGGACGCTGTTGACACCCCCATCGCTGTCGACTCTCCCGATGCTAACTGCATCGTAAAGTGCCTGCCCCTGGTTAAGAAGCCCGGTCTGGTAAACTCCGTTTCCATGGAAGGTGACAAGGTTGACGTTGTATTCCCCGTCATCGCTGACACCAAGTGGGAGTGCGTTGCTCTTCTCTGCGACGACACCGGTATCCCCAAGAGCGCTGCTGACAGACTGAGAGTTTTCGACAACCTCATGAAGAAGGCTGAAGAGTACAAGATCGATCCCAGCCGTCTGCACATCGATCCCCTGGTTGAGATGCTCTGCACCTCCGAGGATGGTATCGCTATGGTTATCGAAGTTATCACCGAGATCAAGAAGCGTTATCCCACCATCCACATCACCGGCGCAGTTTCCAACATCTCCTTCAACCTGCCCGCACGTAAGCTCATCAACATGGGCTTCGTAACCCTGGCTATGAACGCCGGTATGGACAGCGCTATCTTCGATCCCCTGGATAAGCAGCTCCTCGGTATCATCTACGCAACTGAGGCTCTCCTCGGCCTGGATGATTTCTGCATGGAATACATCACTGCTTTCCGTGAAGAGCGTATTGCAGCTGTCAACAAGAAGAAATAATTTAGCGTACCCTTAATTTGTTTTCCAAATTTATCACAATATATTTTTCAGGAGGAATTTATTATGTCTAAGGTACAGGAAATCGCAACTGCTGTTGAAAACGGTAAGGTTAAGATCGTTGCTGGTCTCGTTCAGGAAGCTCTCGACGAGGGTACCCCCGCTGCTGAGATTCTCAACGTTGGTATGATCGGCGCTATGGCTGTTGTCGGCGAGAAGTTCAAGAACAACGAGATCTTCGTTCCCGAAATGCTCATCGCTGCTCGCGCAATGAAGAAGGGCATCGAAGTCCTCACCCCCGCTCTGAAGGCTGCTGGCACCGAGTCCGTTGGCAAGCTCATCCTCGGCACCGTTGCTGGTGACCTCCACGATATCGGTAAGAACCTCGTTGGCATGATGATCGAAGGCGCTGGCTTCGACGTTATCGACCTCGGCGTTGACGTTCCCGCTGACAAGTTCATCGAGGCTATGAAGGCTAACCCCGATTGCAAGATCGTTGCTCTCTCCGCTCTTCTGACCACCACCATGCCCGCTATCAAGAACACCATCGACGCTATCGTAGCTTCCGGCCTGCGTGACACCGTTAAGATCATGATCGGTGGCGCACCTGTAACCCAGGCTTTCGCTGACGAAGTTGGCGCTGACGGTTACTCTGAGGACGCTGCTTCCGCTGCTGAGCTCGCTAAGAAGCTCCTCGGCTAATTTGCAGTCCTTATCAGCTTAACTTAAGCTAATATATCCCCGCTTCCTTCGGGAGGCGGGGATATTTCTTTGTCCTCTATTTTCTTCGTAAAACGCAAAAGAGCCACCGTTTCAAACGGTGGCTCTCTCAATTTCAATTCGCTTAGTGGATGGTTACGGGCAGGCCGTACTCTTCCATGATGCGCTTGAGCTTCTGCATAAATTCATCGCTGGGAGTGGTAGCCTCGGCTACGGGCTCGTCGCTGATACGCAGATACTTGGTTACGCCCATATTGTGATAGGGCAGCAGCTGGATAACTTCGATTGCGTCACCCAGTTCCTTGCAGAACTCAGCAGTCTTGCGGATATTAGCCTCGTCATTATTGAACATGGGGATAACGGGGATTCTTACCTGCATCTTGCCGCCTGCTGCAGCAATCTTTCTTGCGTTTTCCAGAATAGGCTCATTGGGAACAGCGGTAACAGCCTTATGCTTTTCGCTGTCCATGTGCTTAAGATCATAGAGGAACAGATCTACATAAGGCATAACCTTTTCCACTACAGACCAAGCTGCAAAGCCGGTGGTATCAAGAGCGGTGTGGATGCCCTCTTCCTTAAGACGCTTGAGAACAGCCAGAACGAACTCGGGCTGGCAAAGAGCCTCGCCGCCGGAAATGGTAACGCCGCCGCCGGAACGCTCATAGAAGCGCTTATCCTGCAGAAGACGCTTTACCAGCTCTTCAACGGTGTAATCCTTGCCGCAGATGAACAGTGCGCCGGGATAGCAAACTTCTGCGCACTCACCGCAGTTATCGCAAATATCGCGCTTTACGTGAACCATCTGGATCTCAGCGCCGCTAACTGCATCCTCACGGGTATCACCCAGTTCGAGAGCACCCTTGGTGCAGGCTTCAAGGCAGCGGGACTTGCAAAGCTCGGTACCCTGGCAGCGCATGGATATCCAGCTGAGCTGGGGATAAAATGCCTGAGATTCGGGGCTATGGCACCAGGGGCAGCGCAGAGGGCAGCCCTTCAGGAAAGCGGTGGTTCTTACGCCGGGGCCGTCCTGAACGGAGAAACCCTGAATATCATACAGTTTACCGGTAAGTACTTTTTCTTCCATTGTATTCAATCCTTACTTTGAAACATCAGTTTGCGTGCGCCGCCGAAGCAGCGCACGCAAATTTCATTGTGATATAAGTAAAATTACAGACCCATTTCGGTTCTGCGGATAAGGTCATCCTGGCAGCCCTTGAATACTTCTACGAAGTATGCGGAGAAGCCTGCTACGCGGACAACGAGATCCTTGTAGTTTTCGGGATGAGCCTGAGCGTCGCGGAGGGTATCGCTGGAAACAACGTTGAGCTGGAGCTCCATGCCGCCGCCATCGAAGTAGGACTGCATAACTGCTCTGAGCTTTGCGTTGCCGCCTGCGCCCTTAAGAGCAGTGGGATGGAACTTCATGTTGCAGAGAGTACCGTTGCCGTACTCGCTCTGGTCGAAGTTAAGAACGGAGTTGATGAAGGATACGGGGCCGTTCTTATCCATGCCCTGAACGTTGGAGATACCGTCAGCAAGAGCCTCACCGAACTTACGTCCGTCGGGAGTTGCCCAAGTAAACCAACCGAAGATAACGTTAGCGGTTACGGGGTAGCAGCCTGCGCTGAAGCGGCCACGAGGACCGGTACCGCGGTTGATAGCATTAGCGTAAGCAGAAGCGGTGAAGTCGACATACTTATCGGCCTCGGGATCGCCGTTACCGTAGCGGGGAACTCTGCCGTTGATGATCTGGCGCAGTTCTTCGTAGCCTTCCCAGTTTGCCATGATGGCATCGTAAAGCTCACGGGTGGTTGCGATCTTCTCACGGAAGCAGACGTAGTCAATGATGTTAAGGCTGTCGGCTACGTTGCCCAGACCGATGCAGGAGTTACCGGTGGAGTTATACTTAGCGCCGCCTGCCTGGCAGTCCTTACCGTTCTCCATGCAGCCCTCGAGAGTTGCGGAGACCATGGGCAGGGGGTTATGGAATGCAGCAACGTATTCCCATGCGTTGATGCAGCTGATCTGCCACTTGCAGAAGAAGTCGAACTGGGTTCTTACAGCTTCGAGAACCTGATCCATGCTGGTCATCTCATAGAGATAGCCGGTTGCGGGGCCGGTCTGCTTGGGAGCAGGGCCACCGGGGAAGCGCATGGGGTTGGTACCGTTGTTGATTGCCAGCAGGAATGCGTTGGCAATGTTCAGGTAGGACTCGGTGCCGGTACCGCCGGGCTGAGCCCACTCATAACCGCCAACAGAAGGCTCAACGCAGCCGTTCAGGCAGTAGTTTCTTGCGTCCTCAAGAGGAATACCGCGCTTCATCAGTGCGGGAACGATGACCTTGTCGCTTTCGAAGGTGGGAACACCGCCGCAGAGCTTGGTGGTCTCGATAGCAGCCTCCCACAGCTCGTCGGGAGTGCCATCGTGGATACGGAGAGCCTGCGGGGGATCATGGAGAACCAGGCGACCTGCAGACTGGAGCATCATGTAGGTAACAGCATTGGTTGCGTCATTGCCGTCCTTGTCGGTGCCGCCGAGGGTCATGAGCTGACCGCTGGTGTAGCCGGGGCCGGACTTGGTAGCGCCTTCGGACCAGATCTTGTTGCACTCTGCGACCTTGAGGTAGAACAGGTCGAGGATCTCCTGAGCGTACTCGGGAGTGATGGTGCCGTTAGCGATATCCTGCTCGTAGTAATGACCGAGGTACTGGTCTACACGGCCGTAGCTGATACCGTGCTGCTGACCGTCCATGCACATGGAGAGCTGATAGAGGTAGATGCACTGAACTGCATCGTGGAAGTTACGGCAGGGGTTCTTCATGATCCAGTTGAGGGAGTCAGCCATTCTGAGGAGCTCAGCCTTACGCTCGGGATTGGTTTCCTTCTCAGCAAGGCGCTCGCACTCTGCACCGTATCTCTCAGACCAGTGGATAAGACCCTCGCTGACGATGGAGACAGCGCGGTAGAAGTTGTACTTATAGATGGAATCGCCGTAGATGCCGTCCTCTTCCAGCTGACGCATCTTGTCCTCGGCTTCCTTCTGGATGGCACCGAAGCCCTTCTGGGTTGCAGTCCAGAAGTTTGCTACGAAGTGGCCAACAGGAGACTGGCAGTTATCCTTAGCACCGAAGAAGAGAACGCCGTTGCCGATCATGTTGTCACGATGGTAGCGGGGCATATACTCGTCGGTGATAGCACTCATGCTGTTCTTGTCCCAGAAATCGCCGGTCTCGAGGAGATACTTCTCGTCTTCGGGATCGATGTCATAGGGATCCTGCTCACGCTTGGGAATGGTACCGTCGCGCAGCTCCTTCATGAACCAGTTGAAGGAAGTTTCGGGATAAAGAGCGCAGCAGCGATAGCTGGCGCCCTGCCAGCCGACAATAACCTCGTCCTCGTTGATGTGGACGGGCATATTCTCAAAGAGGTTACGCAGATTCTTTGCGCGCTTGAGAATACCGGTGAGCTGGGGATTGTTCATATAGAATTCGGTAACCAGGCGATAGCGGTTGATGTCAACCTTGGGTCTGGCGTTACGATACTTCTCGCGAATTTTCTTTACGCGATCAGTCATGGGCTTAAGCTCATACATAGATTGTTTGCTCCTTTCTTTAAAGAAAACATGCTATTACGGTATGCAATTAGTTTCCTTTGAAAACTTCGTGATTTTATCCTGCTTACATAATATCATACAAACAGTCAAAGGTCAAACACAACCGCATAACTAAAAGGTATTTGCATAGCATCATACACTTTTCGTATGAAACCTCTTTTCAATCGATTGCCAATATGCTAAAATAAGGTAAAATAACTTTTTTAAGGAGGCTTTTCAATATGTATACCGTTGCAGAATTTAATGAAATAGGCAAGGAAATTGTGGATTTGCTGTTCCTCAGAACTTCTCCTATTGCAATAAAGGTTCTTTACAGTGAAGACGAGATCCCCGAGGGTTGCTATGTTCCCTCCCGTGATCGCGACGAGCGTCCCGCTCTCTGCCAGGCTTTCGCTCAGGTTCGCCGTAACCGCCGCTCCATGGTAATGTTCAAGGGCGACCATTGGTGTCTTTGGCCCCTCATCTCCTTCAAGCTGGGCCCCGTTGACGAGGATGACATCAAGTATGTCGGCAGCGGCTACTTCATCAAGGGCCGCGATGTCAGTGAAGCTTACTGGCGCGCCAACTTCCCCTTCATCCGTGAGGACAAGCAGAACGTAGGTCTGGCTATCGCTCCTCTGGAAAGCTGCACCTTCGAGCCCGACGCAGTTATGGTATACTGCGCACCCGATCAGCTCCGTCAGCTGCTCATGGCCGTTAAGTACAGCACCGCTAAGATCGCAGGCACCGCTATGGATACCGTCGGCTCCTGCATCAACGCTCTCATTCCCGTTCTCAACGGCGAGCAGGACTTCTGCATGACCATTCCCGATCCCGGCGAGTACGAGCGCGCACTTGCAGGCGACAACGAAATGATCTTCGTATTCCGCGGCGACAAGACCGATGCTCTTATCGGTGGTATGCGCGACATCAACAAAATGGGCTTCGGCTTCAAGAAGCTGGCTATGGATATGAATATTGAGTATCCCCGAGCTGAGTTCTACAACGTAATGTTCAAGAAGTGGGGCCTCAAGACCGGCGACCAGTGGCACGGCGACAGATAATTGCATACAAAAGCTATCACCCGCGTTGAAACCAACGCGGGTGATTTTTTTATCAGTACTTAACTTCCCAAAGGGTAAGTCCGCAGGCAGGCGCGGTCTGTCCGCTCTGCTGTCTGTCAAGAGTGTCAAAAGCTGCATCTATAGAGCTTATCTCCCTCTCTCCCAGACCGACTTCCACAAGGGTGCCTACGATGATGCGAACCATATTGTAAAGGAAACCGTCGCCCGTTACAGCAAAACGCAATTCATCTCCTGTTCGGTCGATTTTTATTTCTTTAACATGGCGAACCGTGGATTTATTGAACTTTTTAAGAGAACAGAAAGCTCTGAAATCATGCTTGCCGCATATCTTCCCTGCCGCAAGGCTCATTTTAGCCATATCGAGTTTATCGGGCATCGTCCACATATACTTACGCTCAAATACGTTTGGCGCATCGCTGTTCCATATACGGTAAACGTAGGTTTTCTCCACGCAGTTGAGACGTGCGTGGAATCGTGGTGCAGCCTCCATCAGCGAAAGAACGCCGATATCTTCCGGCAGGTAAGTGCGCATCTGCCGCAGCAGGTCTTCGCACTCTATGTCCGTTTCGGCACGGAACGATGCCACCTGCATTTTCGCGTGAGCACCCGCATCCGTACGTCCGGAGCCGTTCACTTCAACCGGCTGTTCCAGTATACGGGAAAGAAGTGTTTCCAGCTTACCCTGAATTGTATTAGGCGTATTCCCCTGC
>JAFYLI010000034.1 GCA_017537165.1 Oscillospiraceae bacterium
ATATGGTCAAAAAAGCCTATTCCCGTATCAATGCTGACTTCGCCGCCGTCCAGGCAGAGAGTCAATTCGATATCGGTTTCCTTGGTTTTGCGGCTGACTTTTGCTTCGCGCATTTTCAGCGCCTCCTTACTTTTCAAATCGCACCTTTATGGAGTTTGCGTGGGCCGTAAGTCCTTCGGACTCGGCAAAGAGGATTATATCCTCATGTATAGCCTCCAGCGCTTCACGCTTATAGCCGATAACGCTGGTCTTTTTCAAGAAGCTGTCCACGGACAGCGGTGAGAAAAATCTCGCGGTGCCCGAGGTGGGCAGAACGTGGGAGGGGCCTGCCATATAGTCGCCCAAAGGCTCGGGGGAGTTTTCGCCAACGAAGATGGCACCTGCGTTCTTGATAAGGGGCAGAATCGCATCGGGGTCGGCGGTGAGGATTTCCAGATGCTCGGGCGCTACATCATTCGCCATCTGCACAGCGGCTGCCATATCGGGGCATATAATTATTGCGCCGTAATCGCGCAGGGAGCTTTCTATGGTTTCGGAACGCTCAAGGTAACCCGTCTGTCGCTCCAGTTCGGCAGCCACAGCGTGGGCGGTCTTTTCCGAATCGGTAACCAGCACGGCAGCGGCGAGGGGATCGTGCTCCGCCTGAGAGAGCATATCGGCGGCGGCATAAACGGGGTTGGCGCTCTCGTCGGCAATTACCAAAACCTCGGAGGGGCCCGCCACCATGTCTATATCCAGCTCACCGAATGCAAGGCGCTTTGCTGCGGCAACGTATGCGTTGCCGGGGCCTACCAGCTTATCCACGCGGGGGATAAAGCCTGCGCCGTAGGTCAGAGCTGCAACGGCCTGCGCACCACCGACAGCAATGACGCGGTCAACGCCTGCGATAAGGGCAGCGGCCATAACGGCATCGTTAAGATTCTTGGTGGGAGGCGTTACCATAACTATTTCCTCCACGCCCGCAACTCTTGCAGGCACGGCGTTCATCAGAACAGAGGAAGGATATGCAGCCGCGCCGCCGGGAACGTAGATACCCACGCGGGTAAGGCCGCGGACTATCTGGCCGAGAGTACCGGCCTCGGTCTGCCATATCTTGGTTTTGGGCAGGAGCTGTTCCTGATAAGCGCGGATATTTTCCGCAGAGCGCTTCATGGCGGCAACCAGCTTGGGATCGCAGCGCTCCATAGCTGCCTCCAGCTCTTCCCTGCCAATCTCGCGGGGCGCTGCGCCGTCCAGCTGCAGAGAGTACTTTTCTACGGCCGCGTAACCGTTTTCGCGCACGTCTGCCATAATGTCGGCAGCTATTTTGTTTATCTTTTCGTTCACCGCGCCCTTTCTGCGGCGCAGTGCCTCGGCTATATCATTTTCTGCGCCCGCTTCGGCGCGGAATATTTCTATCATGTTTTATCCTCCACTTCGGCAGCTTTACTCCAGCGCGCCTCTGCATCTATCAACAAATTCAAGTATCTCGGTTCTGTGAAGCTTCATAGCCGCAGTATTTACGATAAGGCGGGCAGAAAGCTGACAGATGGTTTCTATGACCTCGAGACCGTTGGCGGCAAGGGTGCTGCCCGTTTCCACGATATCCACGATGGCATCGGAAAGACCCAGCAGGGGAGCAAGCTCCACGCTGCCCTCTATCTTGATAACGGAAACGTCCATACCCTTGGACAGGAAATAATCGTGAGCCACCTTGGGGTACTTGCTGGCAATACGCTTGGTTTCGTAGCCTGCGTAAAAATCCTTATCCTTGGGAGCGGCCACCGCAAAGCGGCATTTGCCGAAGCCAAGGTCAAGCACCTCATAGAAATCGTGGCTGTGCTCCATAATAGTATCACGGCCTACGATACCCATTGCGCAAACGCCATGCTCAACGTAGGTTATAACGTCGGGAGCTTTGGCGAGAACGCCGGAAAAAGGGGTATCGGGTATGGGATGGATAAGGCGGCGGCCGGGATTTTTAAGCTGGCTGCAATCGTAGCCTGCGCGCTCGAACATGGCGATGGAATTATCCAGCAAGCGGCCCTTCGTAATGGCAATTTTAATATCAGCCACCTATCTTCACCTCCACGCTGCCCATTTTGGAAACTATCATCATGCGCTTGAAGCCGCGGGCAAAGGCATCGTCCATGCAGCCGCTCTCGCTTTCGCTTTCTGAAAGCTCGGCGCTGCCCGCAGGCAGAGAATTGATAAGTTCCAGCGCCTGCTTCAGGCAGCCGGACTTATAATATATAATGGTATCGGCCTTTACGGCTTCTTCATGGGGCAGACAGCTCACCAGAGAATCCACGTAAACGGCAAAACCCGTGGCGGGTATTGCCTTGCCGAAATCGCTAATAAGGTTATCGTATCTGCCGCCTGCAACAATGACGCTGCCTGCGCCGGGAGCGTAGCCGCGGAAGATAAGGCCCGTATAATACTCAAGGCCGCTAACTATGCCAAGGTCAAAGCTGATATAATCGCCCATTCCCGCTGCCTTCAGCTCTGCGTAAATATCCGACAGGTAAGCTATAACGTTCAAGGCCTTTGCGTTATCGGTAAGGCCGCGAGCCTCCTCCAATATTTCCACGCCGCCGAAAAGAACGGCGATGCGCTTCATAGCGGCAGCGGCGGGAGAATTTTCGCCCGCGAGCATATCGTCCAGCACAGCGAAACTCTTGTTTTCTATGCAGTCGCGCAGGGCGCGCACCTTCTCGCCGTCAAGCTCCATTTCTTCGGCAAGGGCGGTAAAGAAGCCGGTATGACCCAGCTCGATGCGGAAATTTTCAAGACCCGCAGCCTGCAGCGATTCCACTGCCAAAGCCACCGCTTCCACGTCCGCGCGAAGACCCTCCGCACCGATAAGCTCGATACCGCACTGGGAAATCTCGCTGCTAAGGCCGTGATTGGCATCGCCCGAGCGGAAAATGGTCTGGTTATAGAAAAGGCGCTGGGGTAAGCGGTGCTGCGCAAGGCGCGTTGCCGCAACGCGGGCAATAGGCGTGGTGCAGTCGGGGCGCAGAACGAGAATGCGTCCGCTGCGATCCACCAGTTTGAGCATAGACTCCTGAGGCAGCGGATTCTGCGCCTGCACGAACAAATCGTAATATTCAACGCAGGGTGTGATTACCTCCCTGTATCCGCGGCGGCGGAACAGCTTAGTTATGGCTGCTTCGGCACTGCGGCGGCGGTCGCTCTCCTCAAAGAGCTTATCCCTTGTCCCCTCAGGGGTATTTACCTTATATGATTCCATGGTTTATCCTCCTTACGGGAAACACTTGCACGGTAATGTATTAAAGTATTATATCAGCAGGCGGTTATTTTTGCAATAGCATATAAACTAAATTAAACCCAAGTTTTTATGCAATAACGCTAATATTACAGCGAAAAATTGTAGTTTCTTACGATTTTATATATTTTGTAACAAATTATTAAAATTTTATTGAATATGTTTGGTATTCGTGTTAACATAAACGCATATAAACGCTATAATTCGCTCTGCATTTAACATATAAGGAGGAATTCTCAATGGTCGAACTGTCCAGAGAGGAAAAGAAACAGCTGTGTCAGGAGCTGACAGAGCATCTGCCTAAGATCCGCAAGCTTCTCAATCTGACTCAGGCCGAGTTCGGCGATATGACCGGACTTTCCAGAGTTACTATTTCTCAGATAGAGGGCGGCAAAGTCAAGCTGACTTGGCTGCACCTTAACGCTATAATGTTCATCTGCGTTTCCAACATCCGCACCAAGGAATATCTCTATGCCAATAACATCCTTGGCACCCGTTTCCTGCAGTTCGTTCAGTGCAAGGACGAGAACATCCCCCCCGATACCAACGTTACCGTACGCACCGAACTTATCAAGGCATATCAGGACATGCTGGCTTTCCAGAAGCAGCAGGGTTAATATCCTTAAATAATGATTTTCAGCCGCAGCGGCCTCCGCTGCGGTTTTATTTTTCCTTAAAAGGAAATATTTTTTTGAAAATCCACATTTTACCTATTGACAATTACCGGGCTTGGTGCTATTCTTCATTCAGCCGTTTAAAACAGTAAAGTTTTAAACCAATGAACGGAGGTATAATATGCTTTTCAAGATCCTTATTCTCATCGTCTTTTTCGCAGTTACCGTAGGTATAGGCATATATTGTCGCAAGAC
>JAFYLI010000003.1 GCA_017537165.1 Oscillospiraceae bacterium
CTTACAGATTCTCCATTTCTTTTCTCACAACCATGAGAGAGCCGCACTGGCGGAAATATTTCTCGTGGAGGGCATTGTATCCGGACTTGGGCTTGGTACCGTTGGTTCTGCACTGATAGCCATCATAGTCATTGAGGATGATATCGCAACCATCGTTCCACCAGCAGTTTTCTGACTGCTGGTAGGTATCTGCACATACGTCACCGCCGCCGGTAAGCTGAACCAGCTCTTCGTCATCCACTTCGCCGGTGCCGGCTGCCACAGCTGCAGCAGCGTCCAAATAGGCGAAGATGTCCTCGGTGGTCAGCTGGACGCCCAGCTTCTTGGCGATGTCCAAATAGGTTTCAATACGCTCCTTCTCTGTTTCGGGCTTCGCGAGAGAAGAGATAATAGCTTTGGCCTCTTCTGTCTTGATGATCTCTTCAAAGAACTTTTTTGCGTTTTCCATTGTGTTCTCTCCTTTTGGCTGGGTTATATCCAATGCGTCATTTTGTATATGAAATCGTTTTTTTCCTTGGAACTGCTGCCGCAGTAATAATCGCCATATACGGTAATGAAGACATCACAGGCATCGTTCAACCAGCAGTTTTCTTCATGGGCAAAAGTGTCTAAGCAGAGGCTGTGGTCGCCGCTGCCGACAAGCTGAGACAGTTCTTCGTCGTCCACTTCGCTGCTGGTTGCTGCAGCTTTGAAATAAGCGAGGATGCCATCAGCGGTCAGCTCTGCGTTCAGCTTCTTTGCGATGTCCAGATAAGCCGCAAGGCGTGCCTCCTCGGTCTCGGGCTTCTCGATAGAGGCGAAAAGTGCCTTAGCTTCTTCGGTCTTTATGATTTCTTCAAAGAATTTCTTTGCCTTTTCCACTGTCAAATTACCTCTTTCGTAATTTTATAATTTGCCTTGTTTGGCTGCCTCGCCGACCATGGTCTTGCCGCACTCTTTCTTAAGGTGCATTTCAAGCTGATTCTCGGGACCGGTGGTGTCCAAAACCGCGCAGTAATAATGGTCATAACTGTTAATGGCGATATCGCAGCCGTCATTAAACCAGCAGCTTTCTTTGTGCAGATAGGTGCTGGAGCAGGGTTCGCTGCCGCCTACCAGCTGAGCCAGCTCTTCGTCGTCAACTTCGCCGGAGACGGCTTCAACTGCTGCCTTGAAATAAGCGAGGATGCCCTCGGCGGTCAGGTCGAAATCCAGCTTCTTGGCGATCTCCAGATAGGCAGCAATGCGCTCCTCATTGGTCTCGGGCTGCTTGGCGGCGGCGAAAAGTGCCTTGGCATCATCGGTCTTTATGATTTCTTCAAAGAACTTTTTTGCCTTTTCCATTGTGATCTCCTTTTATGGTTGAATTGGGGTAAACGGCAGGGGACTTACATTAGAAAATTTGGATCAAGGTTCATCCAGCTTGGCAAGGAAAGAGCACTTATAGCCACTATAATAGTTCCATGACAGATCACAGGCATCGTTGTGGAAGCAGTTTTCACGATGCTTGAAGCTATCTCTGCAAGCAGCGTTGTCGGCGCCGCCGGTAAGCTGAGCCAGCTCGTCGTCATCCAGTTCGCCGGATACGGGCTTTGCTGCGGCGTTGCAATAAGCGAGGATGCCTTCGGCTGTAAGTTCAACGTTCAGCTTCTTGGCGATTTCCAGATATGCTGCCACAAGCTCCTGCTCGGTCTCGGGCTTTTTGGTATCGGCGAGAATAGCCTTGGCTTCGTCGGTTTTGATAACTTCTTCAAAAAATTTCTTTGCGTTTTCCATGTTTATATCTCCGTTCATGTTTATATCTCCGTTCATGTTTATATCTCCGTTTATAGTCAGATTTTTGTGTTCGGAAGGAGAGTGCTTGCCTTACGAGAAAAGGCTCTTAATAAACTCGTCGATCTTGGCGCCGGCTTTGCAGCGATAATCGGCATAATTTGTAGCGGCAACATCGCAGCCATCTGTCCACCAGCAGTTTTCGCCGCTTATGAAGGTGTCCTTGCACTCAGCGTGTTCACCGCCGCCGGTAAGCTGGGCAAGCTCTTCGTCGTCAATTTCGTCGGATGCGGGGGTTGCTGCTACTGCCTTGAAGTAAGCAAGGATGTCCTCGGCGGTCAGTTCGAAGTTCAGCTTCTTGGCGATTTCCAGATATGCCTCCAGAAGTTCAGGTTCGGTATCGGGCTTTTTGGTAACGGCGAGAATAGCCTTGGCTTCGTCGGTCTTGAGGATTTCTTCAAAAAATTTTTTAGCGTTTTCCATGTTTATATATTCCTTTCAAAGTTTATATACTTCGTAGAGGGATGCGGAGTTGCTGCATTTATTGCTCTTATCCTGCCCTATTTTAAATATATCAAGGTCGCTGACATAATTGTCATACTTGTTGATCTCTTTATCACAGCCGTCGTTCCACCAGCAGAATTCGCCGTTCTTATAGGTGTTGCGGCAGGTATCGGCGCCGCCGGTGAGCTGGGACAGCTCTTCGTCATCGATTTCGCCGCTATCCTCTGCTGCCTTGAAGTAAGCGAGGATGTCTTCGGCGGTCAGTTCGACGTTCAGCTTCTTGGCAATCTCCAGATAGGCAGCAATGCGCTCCTCATCGGTCTCGGGCTGCTTGGCGGCGGAGAAAAGAGCCTTGGCTTCTTCGGTCTTTATAACTTCTTTAAAAAATTTCTTAGCGTTTTCCATTTTATATGCTCCTTTTGTTGTTATGCGAATCTGACAGGCGTGTGGTTGGGAGAGTTTTTCTTGTCATCGTCTACGCTAAAGTGTGCGCAGGCGCCCTGATAGCTCCATGAACAGCGATAGGTGGAATAAGGATTCATGTAATAATCGCAGCCATCATTCAGCCAACAGTTTTCGCGGTCAAGATAGGTGGAGGAACACTCGGGTTTCATACCGCCGGTGAACATGGCAAGCTCATCATCGTCAAGCTCGGCCGAAGTGGTGCAGCGGGCCAGCTTTTCTTCGAAATATGCGGTGATCTCCTCTTCAGAAAGATCTATGCCCATCTCCTTGGCGACCTTGGAGTAGGTGCGGAGAGAGTCCTCGGGGGTCTTGGGCTGCTTGCAGCCTGCCAACAGCCGTCTGGCCTCTTCGGTTTTAAGTGCTTCTTCGAAAAATTTCTTAGCGTTTTCCATTTGGTTCAACTCCCGTCTATACCTTATATTATATTGTCAGCAAATATTATCTTCTTCGGAAAGGGGGGCGGTAGGCTCTTTAGGCGTGAGGCCGTTCTTTTCGCAGTAGGCCTTGTAATGGCTGTCGGCCACGGCGTGCATTCTTTCATCCCAGCCGTTTTCATAGAAGAAGCAGACGTCCTTGTCAACGTCGTAGAAGTTGTCGCTGTCGATCAGCGCCGAGTTGCGGCAGCCGCCGGTGCATTTGGTGATATGCTCGCAGTTGCGGCATTTATCGTTGCCGTCGCGCACCTGCTTGACGGTGGTGGCGCACAGATCCATGAAGTGGCTGTTGCCGAGGATGTCGCGCAGGGGAGTGGTATACAGATTGGGGAAGTTTACCGCGTAGCCGCAGTCGCACATGCCCATGCAGGGGGCGACCATGCCGTCCGCGCCAACGTAAAATGCGTTCTTGATGGAGGGGCAGGAGAGAACCTTAGGCTCCCATTTTGCGGGGCAGGGGCGGAAACTGTTGAAAGTCCAGGATTCTTCGTCCTTCTGATAGGAGAAGGTGCTTGCCAGCATGATGGAAAGGGGAGCGCCGTCCTCGAAAAATTCGGGGATGTATTTCTCAAAGGCTTCAAGCTCCTCGGTAGGGGTGAGGGAAAGCTCGCGGAGTGCAGGATCGGCCCATTCGCCCAGCGTCATGGTTGCGCCAACCTTCATGCTGATTACGCCCAGGGAGGCCATAAGTTTTATCGTTTCGCGGATGGTATGTACGTTGCCCTTGTGGAGGCAGGTGGAAACGCTGACTCTGTAGCCGCGCTTCTGAAGCAGGCGGAGAGCGTTGATGGTCCTTTCCTCGCAGCCTTCGATGCCGCGGAGGAAATCGTGCTGACCTACGCCGTCATAGCTGAGCTGGAAAGGAGGCTTTATGCCCAGCGCTTCGATGGAGTCCAGCAGCTTTTCGTCCACCAGCCAGCCGTTGGTGTAGATGCAGTTTATGCCGATCTCGCGCTTTGTAAGTTCCTCTACGATTTGGAGGAAGTCGGGGCGGATGAGAGGCTCACCGCCGGTTATGCCCACCTGCGCTACGCCGCATTCAACGAACTGCTCCATGGTTTCCATAAGCTGCTCGTGGCTGGGGTTACCGTGCTTGCCGCCGGGGGCGGACATGAAGCAGTGGCGGCATTTGAGGTTGCACTGACCCGTGATAGACCAGTGTACTTCGCGCTTGTAGCGGCAGGGATAGAGCTTGTATTCCTGCTCGGGCAGGAGCATATCGCCGAAGACGGCCTCGCGGATAATATTGTTCTCAAGGGAAGCATCGAGGAACTTCTGCAAATCCTCCGAAAGCTCTTCTCTGTTTATGCTGTGGAAGCCGTTACACTTGGCGATGAGAGAAAATTTTTCCTTGCCGAGGAATATGGGGCGTTTGCTCAGTGTGTCGAAAACGGCATAGGGGACCTTTTGCCAACCGCGCAGGCGGTATCTTTCGTTAAGAATGTAGAACATTGTTCAAGCACCTTTCAAAATAACTGTATTATCGGTTCATGTAATCCGAAAGCTTGGCGAGAGCTTTCGCGTTGAGCCGCTTGGCCTGCCCGTAGGAAAGACCAAGCATTTCGGAGATTTTCAAGAGTGTATAATCTTTGTAGTAATGCAAAAGGATAATGTCGCGCTCCGTGGAGGTGAGACGTTCCAGCGCGTCCGCGAGGCGATCCAGTTCGTCCTCGAGGATCAATGTGTCGCTGAAATCGTCAGCGTCCGAGGCGAGGGTTTCGGTCAGCTCGGTCTCGGCTCGGACAGAGTTTTTGCGGAGGTAGTCCGTGAGCGTGTTCCGCATGATGTTGAATATCCATGTGGAAATCGCGCTCTTGTCGGGGTCAAAGGTATCCAGTTTTGTAAAGACTTTGAGGAAAACCGTCTGCGTCAGGTCTTCCGCATCGTCTTTCATGATAATGTGGTTGCGGATATATCCGTAAACCTTGGGGTAATGCTCCCGATACAAAGCCTCGCTGTTATAAGCTGCCATAATCTTTTTTCTCCGTTTTCGGGAATATTTCACCGGCTGCGGAAACAGCTTCAAGATCAAGGTCGCTTAATTCAAAGCAGCGATTTTCCGTCTCTTCGATGAGGGCGGCGAGCTTTGCGTTCGGGGAAAACTTCTGTAAGTCGAACAGGATTTTGATTTTGTTTTCCATCTCGTTTTTCTCCTTTGCTTGTTTATACGGGAAAAATGAGTCTGCGGCCGAGATTATTTTTCAATTCTCTGGCGCTCGACGAGCTCTGCGAAGAAGCCGTTTTTGGCAATAAGCTCATCGTAAGTTCCGTCTTCGATGATTTTACCGCCGTCGAGAACTATTACTCGGTCGCACTGGCGAATGGTGGAAAGTCTGTGAGCGATAACTATTCGGGTGCATTTGAGGGAGTTAAGGGATTCGGAAACCTTTTTCTGAGTTATGTTGTCAAGGGCGCTGGTGGCCTCGTCAAACATAAGTATTTTCGGGTTGGGGGCAATGGCTCTGGCGATCATAAGGCGCTGCTTCTGTCCGCCGGAAATGCCGCCGCTGCCCTCGGCGATCATGGTGTTCATGCCCATGGGCATATCGCGTATATCGTCGGCAATGCCTGCCAGCTCGGCGGCCTTCCACGCATCGTCAAGGCTGAGCCAGGGAGCGGAGATGGTGATATTGGAATAAATATCGCCGTGGAAAAGCTTGCCGTTCTGCATAACTACGCCGATGTTCTTGCGGAGGGATTTAAGGTCAAGGGTGTCGATGTTCTTGTTGTCAAAGGTTATGGAGCCTTTGCGTGCCGTTTCAAAACCGAGGAGCAGGCGAAGGAGAGTGGACTTGCCGCAGCCGGTTTTGCCGACTATGGCCACGTACTGGCCGGGGGTGATCTTCAGGGACAGATTGTCGATGACGTTGGGCTGATTGTCGCCGTAGCTGAAGGTAACGTTTTCAAGCTCGATAAGGCCGCTGAGCTTGGAAACGACGGTCTTGTTTTCGTCAATTTCGGGCACGGCATCGAGAATGGGCTTTATCTGGTCGAGAATGGGTCTTACGGATGCCATCTGCAGGATGATGCCAACAAGCGCGGAAAACGCGCCGGATACAACGCCGTAAGCAGCGTTGAAAGCGTAATAGTCGGCAACGGAAACCCGGCTCTTAACGGCGACGAAGTACATAACTATCGTGCCGATGGAATAGATGCCCATTACTATAGGCTCGCTGAGGATAAGGTGGTTGGGTATGCCGTATGTATGCTTTACTTCCTCGTTGTAAACTCTTGTCCAGCGGGCAAAAGCTCTCTTTTCGGAGCCGGAAAGCTTGATTTTCTGCATTCCCGTGATGAGGGCGTAGGTCATGCCGTTTTTCTTTTCGGCTACCTCCATGGCTACCTTGGTCTCCTTCATTCTCAGAAGGGTGGAGATAACGGTGAAGGCAAGAGCTATCAGCGTTATAAGGATGGAGGGCAGAACGAGAGCGGGAGCATAACTGAAAATCTGGAAGATATACAGCAGGGACATTACCGAGGTAAGACCCGTAATGGTAAAGGTGGAGAACAGTACGGCGCAGAAAGCGTTTACATGCTGAGCCTTTGTGGTAAGCTCACCTGCGCTGAACTGCTTGAAGAAGTTCGCGGGCAGGGAAAGTATTCTTGCCATAGTGGCTGCTTCAACGGCGATGCCCGTCTGGGTGGCAATGCGCGCGTTGAGCAGATTTTTTATGCCGGTGAAAAGTATGGTGCTCACGTTGACGCTTACGGCGAAGACGGCGGCGGCGATCAGCAGCCGCAGACTTCCGCTTTCAAGAACGTCGGAGAAGAGAATGTTGGTGATTTTTGGGGAAAGCATACCCACCAGCGAAGTGATGAGGGCCGCCAGAATAAGGAGGACGCGGCCGGAAATGGGAATGCAGTCGAAAATATAGACGAAGAGGGAGGGCACATTGAGCTTTTTGTTGGGGAAAGGCTTATAGAAGCAAATTGCATCCTCTTCAAAAAGATATTCGTTTTTGGAGGTGAGTTTGATCTTCTTGCCGCTATCGCGGTCTATCCAGCTGTAGCCGTAAACAGCGTTGGGAATAAACGCGACTACGCTGCCGTCCTTTTTGAAGCCGATATAGGGGCCTGCGGCATTTTTGTACCAGCCCTTTTCCAGCTTTACGTTGCGGCGCATTATTCCGTAGGGGCGGAAAAGATAGTCTATCTGCTCGTCAAGCTCGTCAATGTCATCGGGGATATCCCGCGTCTTGATGTGGTTATAGCGCAAAATTTCGTCAAGAGCGTTTTTTATGCTTTTTCTGTCATTGCTGAAAGCAGCATTGCGTCTGTGCAGAACGGAAGAAGCAATGTCCTCGATGGCGTCGGAAAGTTCGCGGTCATCATGTTTTTTTCGTAATTTGATTTGTTCTTCAAACCAGCTCATACGCTACATCCTTTAATCGTTTGATACAAGTTCGGTGTATTTTCCACCCTTGGCATAAAGCTCGTCGTGAGTTCCGCGCTCGACGATCTTTCCCTTGTCGAGAACGATTATTTCGTCGCAATCGCGGATGGTGGAAAGTCTGTGGGCGATCACAATGCAAGTGATGCCGCGGTTTTCGATGGCTTTTACAACTTCGAATTCCGTTTTTGCGTCCAGCGCGGAGGTGGCCTCGTCAAGAATTATGATCGTAGGATCCTGGGCGAGGGCTCTTGCTATCTCAAGGCGCTGGCGCTGTCCACCGGAAAATTCTTTTCCGCCTTCGGAAAGCTTGTAACGGTATCCGCCGTCGCGCTGCATGATATCCTCGTGAAGCTGGGCATCGTGGGCGGCAAGGATCATTTCGAAATCTTCGATGGAGTTATCCCACATTTTTATGTTGTTGGCGATAGTGTCCTCGAAGAGGATAATGTCCTGATCCACAACGGCAAGAGAGCCGGTGAAAACGCTTCTGTCTATTTCGCGGATAGATTTTCCGTCGAAGAGTATCTCGCCGCTTGCGGGGAGATAGAGGCCGGAGATAAGCTTTGCTATGGTGGATTTACCGCAGCCGGAGCCGCCAACGATGGCGACCTTGCCGCCGGTTTTTACGGAAAGGTTGAAATTCTCAATAAGCGGTTTTTCAAGGGGCGAATATCCGAAGGAAACGTTGCGAAGCTCGATATTGCCCTTGAGCTTTTCGAAGTCATCATCCTCGGAGAGAAGATTTTCACTTTCGTAGCAGACGTCGGAGGGGTAGTTCATAACGTCTTCTATTCTCTCCATGGAGGTGCGCATTTCGGTGATGGACTGGCCTGCGGTGATTATCTTGGAGGCAGGAGCGTAGAAGGAGGAAAGGAAACCCTGGAACGCCATTATCATACCGACGGTGAAGCTGCCTTCCATGGCGAAATAAACGCCGAGCATCATTACTGCGGTGTTTGTCAATACGGAAACGAGGGCGGGGAGCTGGCCTACATACTGCTCAAGGGTTGCAGACTTGACCTTCTGCTTGTTTACGCTGGCCTGATAGCCTGCCCACTTGGCGAAAAAGCCGTTTTCCGCGCCGCTGGACTTAATGGTTTCGACCATTTCGATGCCTGCGATGGTGGCGCCTGCCAGCTTACCTGCATCGCGCATCTGAACGCGGCTGATATTGACGCGTATCTTGGAAATGATGTGGGAAATGAAGATGTTTATAACGATGGAAATAATGCCTATTGAAGCGAGCAGGGGGCTATAGCGGATCATTACCACCAGATAGAAGATCATCATTGCTGCGTCAAGCGCGATGGGCGCGAAAATGTTTACGAACTGATTTGCAATGTTTGCGTTGGTGTTCTGTCTGTCCTGAATATCGCCCGCCATGCGCTGGGTGAAAAATACCATAGGCATATGCATGATCTTCCAAAGGAAGCTCATATTACCCACAACGGAGAGCTTGCCGTTTATCTTGTTGGAGAAGATGGCCTGAACGCCGGTTACGATAATGGAAAGGGCGGAAATCACGCTCAGGGCCGTAAGGAACGGATAGAACCATTCGGGGTTTTGATGGGTAAGGAGTCTGTCGAGGAATATTCGGGAGAAGCCCGGCAAAATGATTCCCATCAGTGAGGCGATAACGGCGCAGACGATGGAAAAGACGATGGCGCTTTCGGCGCCCTTCATTCTGGCGAGGGCGAATTTGAGTACGCTTTTGGGCTTTCCTTCGGGTACGAAGTTGTCGCTCGGCTCAAACATAAGGCAGATGCCCGTGTAAGCGTCGTCGAAAACCTCCATGGAAACGCTGTAAGTGCCCTTTGCGGGGTCGTTAAGCACGGCCTTGTTGTTCTTAAAGCCGTTGAGCACCACAAAGTGGTTGAAGTTCCAATGGATGATGCAGGGGAACTTTCCTTTTTCCTTGAGGTCGTCGATGTCATAGCGGTAGCCTTTGGCGGTGAGGCCGTAGCTTCTGGCGGCAACGAGTATATTCTTGGCGTTTGAACCGTCGCGGGAAACGCCGCAATCTATTCTTACCTGCTCCAGCGGTATCCATTTCTCGTAATAAGCGGAGATCATTGCAAGGCAGGCGGCGCCGCATTCAAGGGCCTCCATCTGCATTATTACGGGAACTTTGGCAATACCTTTTGTGAGCGGCGATTTTATGTTCGTATTGCTCATATCGGTTTCCTCAGTTTGTTACAAAGTAAAGGGGATTGATTCGTTCGATTATGATTTCGGCAGGGAAGACGCTGCCCTCAAGCTCTGCGGGGCAATCGGTGTAAACGTAATATATCCACTCGCCGTCTATAAGGCTGCCCACGTGCTTTGCGTATTCGGGTATGGCCTCGTCTACAGGTACGGGCGTTTTTTCGATGCCCGTAACGGAATATTCAACCCCGCCGATCTCGACGAGCATGCCGACATTTATCTTTTCGTAATCGGTCTCCTTGACGCAGCATACAACGCCGCCCTCATCCTGCAGGGCTACAACGGGAAGGGTGGTGTCAAGCCTGCCGAATATTCCCCAGACGCATATACCCACAAGGAGAATGGCAAAGGCTGCAAGGACTACCCATGCAGAGGGATTGGAGATATGTATATAATCATTAAGCTGTTCGGGAGAAGCTATTTTATCCATATTCTTTTTTCTGAAAAGATTCTTGTTCATTTGGGACCTCCGCTTTAATTGCATTTTGATACTTTAATTATTATATTATAGAGCATCAATGGGTACACAAAGGATACACAAACACATATTTAAATAAATTTACTGAAAAAAGTTGAGGCTTGAGTAACGCTTGTGAGTTGTTGATTAAAGCGGGATTTTGTGCTATGCTCGTTGCGTAATAACGTTGTTGCTTGAACAGCAGACTGTTAGTTTACTAAAAAGGGGAGCGGAGCATATGACAAAGCCCAATCGTTTCAAAAAAACACATGCCGTAAATTCTTGGCTGAATTTGATATTATCTGCCGTCCTTGTGGTGTGCGTTTTTGCTTCGGTCGTGATGAACCTGCTGGCCAATCCTACTGAAATCGTTCAGGAGGTGGGCCTCAAGACCTTCCGCATGTTCACTGTTTTGTCTAATATGTTTGTTGGCATTACAGCGGCAATGAGCATTCCCTTTGCCGTTGATGGTATCCGTCAGAAGAACTATCATCTGCCGAGATGGATAGTCAACCTGACCTTAGTGAGTGTTACCTGCATTTCGCTTACTTTTGTCATCACCCTTTTTATACTTTCTCCGCAGGCGGGATTCGTGCTGATGATGGCAACGAGAAGTAATCTGTTTCTGCATACGATAGTGCCCCTTTTGGCCATACTGTCCTTTTTGTTTATAAACGTTTATCACACGGTTAAAGTCAAGACTACATTCTATGCGCTGCTGCCCGTTTTTGCCTATGCCGTGATATACCTTATTTCCGCAATAGCTATCGGAGAAGCAAACGGCGGTTGGCGTGACCATTATCATTTTCAGGAACTTATGCCCTGGTATTTCCTTTTTGTCATAATTATGATCCTGACCTTCGGCCTATCCAATCTGCTGAGAGTGGTGCATAACCGTGTGCACCGCCGCGATAAGGCCGCGCTGGAGACTTATTACCAAACCGCCGTCGAATATGACCTGCCCACCATAGAAGAGGTTATTGCAAAAATAGCCGCTGAGAGCAAGGGAAATGACGCAGGCGGCGAGGTGGTCGTACCTCGCAGAATTATTAATATTCTGGAGAAAAAGTACAAAAGCGGAAAAGACTTGTCATACCTCTGCGGCGTATACCTTGAAGAGTACTTAAAATAAAAAATACCGCACAGCCCAAAAGCGTGCGGTATGCTTAGGATAACCATGTTTCGGAAAGGTCTTGGGGCATGAAGAAAGACTTGAAAAGCAAACTGGTAAACAGAAAAGTCAATAAACCCGATCCCTTGCTTATGTCTGTCGCTTTGTTGGTGCTGCGTATTATGAACAAGGCATATAAGGTCGAATTTACTTACGATTACGATAGAGACCTTATCAAAGGACAACCTACGATCCTGCTTTCATCCCATGCGGCAAGACTTGAGTTTATATATTCTATTTACGGATTTGGCCGCAAGGATGTAAATGTGGTATGTGGATATCAGAATATCCTCCAAAAGGGTCTGTATTCCTTGATGCTTCGCTTAGGGGTCATATCAAAATATTTGTATCAGCCCGATGTCAGCTGCGTTAAAAATATGCTCCACGTGCTGAAGCGCGGCGGCGCTATAGGGCTTTTCCCCGAAGGTATTCAGTCTTCAAGCGGAAGCACCCATCCCATCAACCCCGCAACGGCGAAGTTTATCAAAAAAAGTAAGGCGAATATTGTGGTTTGCTCAACGAAGGGTGCGTATTTGGCCACCAATCGGTATTCATCCGACCGCAAAAAGGGATATATCGGAGTGAACTATACTCTGCTTTTTACACCGGCAATGCTGAAGGAACTCAGCGAAGAGCAAATATACAACGAAATTTTGAATAAAATCAGCTACAACGATTTTGCCTATAACCGAGCTGCGCGAAATAAGTACGTGGGCAAAAAGCCAAACGCTTTCGGCCTTGATAGAATACTCTATAAATGCCCCGCCTGCAAAAATGAGCATAAGATGCGCGTTGAAAATGATGCTATCGTGTGCGGCGAATGCGGTTTCGGGGCAAAAGTGGACGAATATTACGATTTACTTGACAGCAACGGCAAGGTCTATCCCTTCAACATAGATTCATGGTACAAGTGGCAGCGCAGCTGTGTTGCTGAGCAAATCCAAGAAGAAAGCTTTGAACTGACTTTGAGCGGAAGTCTGTGTACGCTTAAGCTGGACAGACTGAGAAAAGCGCCACGGGACAGGGAGATTTTGTCCGTCGGAGAAGCGAAGCTTACAAATCGCGGACTTACGTTCCGCGGAACTGTTGGCGGAGAGCAGTCTGATTTCGATTTCCATGCAAGCTCGGTATACTCGCTCACTTGTACTACGAAAAATGAACTGGAATTCTTCTGCAACGGCGAATACTTTATGATAATTCCCGAAGCGGGAACGAGAAACCTTATTAGGTGGACTCTTGCATCGGAGGAAATACATAATTTGTACGATGAAAAATGGAGAGCCGCCTGTACAGACGTGTACGAATATAATAAGGTCGACATTTATGAAGGGGATGTCTATGAATAAGGGGACGGAACTGGACGTAAAAGTAAAATTCGGACTCAAAAGCTTTATTGCGGTAGTTGCGATACTGCTTGCGGTGCTGCTGTGTGTCGGTGCGCTTACGTTTATTATTCCCGCAGGCAGCTACACTGTTTACACTACGGATGAATCAAAAATAGGTCAGCCGTTTTATGAGTATACAGCGGATCAATCCCTTGATAAGCAAATAGCAATTGACTCTTACCGTGAGCTTAGCGACGCGGAAAACTCATCGCGCCTTCCGGTGTGGCGCTGGCTGACTTCACCCATTGAGGCATTGGTGATCGGCAATAATCGCTCCAATGTGATAATGATCATTGCGCTTTTGCTGGTTCTTGGCGGAACGTTCAAGGTGCTTGAGGAAAGCGGCGGCCTCGTTTCGTTTGTAAGAATAATTATGCTTAAGCTGCACGCAAGGCGGTTTGCTGCGATTTGGGTAATTACGGCAGTTATTATGCTGCTGTCTGCCGTGTTTGGCCTTCAGGAGCAGTTGCTCATTCTGTACCCGGTGTTTTCAATGCTGTGCATAGCTCTCAACTGGTCGCGGTTTACGGCTATTTCCTTTGTCTTGATCGCGTCGGGTGTAGGTTTTACCACTGCCATAACGAACCCGTGGACTATAGGAACGGCAGCCATCGCGGCCGGGGTACGAGTTACCGACGGCTTGTGGTACAGATGTATAATCTTCTGCGTGATGTTTGTGGTTACTTCGCTTTTCCTTACTCGTTTGGCAAAAAAGGATGAGAGACAAGCCAAGGAAAAGTTTGCAGTTGAAGATTTCATGATGGTCAGCGATGAGGAGCATGCAGAGGATATCCGCAAATCGAAAATGATAATCCTGCTGTTTTCCGTTGCACTTCTGTCCGTTGTTATAACCACCGCGATAGAAACGTTACGATCCCTTGGCATGGTGTTTATGGCTGTGGCCTTTATTGCCGGTACGGTAATTATAGGCAAGAAACTGCTTGGAACATATAATCGCATGTGCCTCTCTTTTATGGGAGGAGTAAAGGAAGTTTTGCCGTCCATAGCGATCATTTTGCTTGCCTTTGGCATTACATATATTGCTCAGCGGGGCAATATTTTGCATACGATATTCCATCATTTCTATAATGCGGTAACGAATATATCGCCATACTTTGCAGTTGTCTTGTTATATATATTCGTGCTTATCGTGGAATTCTTCATTCCCAGCGCATCGGCTAAAGCAATTTTGATAATTCCCATGCTTACCCTTGCTCCCATCGAGTCGATGAGTAAAACGGTAATTATCCTCACGTATCTGTTCGCGGACGGATATACCAACGTACTGTATCCCACCTGCGGCACTTTGCTTGTGGGTTTGGGACTTGCCGATGTGAGCTTTGCGGTATGGTTTAAGAAAACGATTCTGTTCCAATTGCTGCTGTTCGTTTTGTCCCTCGCGTTTTTGATGTTTGCGGTATTTATCGGACTTTGAAATATTTCCAACATTTGTTTAAAGTAAGAAAGCAGACTTGGATTGCCTTTAAGGTAATTCAGGTCTGCTTTTTTTGAGATATCCAAAGCATTTACGCTTTATTTGCTGTAAAAAGTGTAAATGCACCTCGAAAACTCGTTGTATTTTTTGCAATTATGAGCTGTGCTACACCCACGTTATATAGCTAAGGCCATAAGTTCAGAATGTATAATATTTGGGAAAATTACAAATATGCATCTGTTTCAGATATTGAAAAAATTAAGTCCGCAGAGAGTCCACTTGACCTATATGATCTTGCAGAAGAAATGGACAACATATCTGCTGCGTCGTTCGTCGAATATGTTTCGACTGATAGAGGTGGACGCAAGCTTCGAATGTTCAGATTTGCAGCGGATGACACAATTTTTTCTGCTGTGCTCCATGAATTGAACTTTTTAAACTTGGTTTTCGACTACAAAAGAGATGATTTTTGGTGCCGAAATTCACCCGCGGATACATTTTGGTTAAAGAAAAGAACCAAAATACTTACAGTAATTCTTTGTGTAAAAATCAAAAGATATAAAAGCAAGAGATCCGCACCCACAGTTACTATTGAAACACAAATTACACTGAATACATAATGTTTTCATCGAAATCTCTGAGGATGGAGTATTTATTTGTGTAGTTCTTGGCATAATAGCCTGAGATATCTAGTTCCGCAGGGCCCTTGGATGACCTCGGTTCTGCCCTACTGAGTAGGAGTGCTATTTGAGGCGCGGCAGGACGCGATTTGCGTTAATTATGGTTCTGCCGCAGATTTACGGGAATTTGGGAATTTGCGGTTTAGGCAGCGCAGGTGTTGTCCCTTGCCTTGGGATTTTGAGTTACTGATTTTCCCGCTGGGCATCCAGCATAGACACCGGCTATCCCCAATTGGGGCGAAGACGTGGGAGAAGAGCTGCTGCCAAGGGAACAGCTGCGGAGACTCGCAAAGATGTTTTGAGGCTGTTCGTCGCCAAATCGTCGGCGAGCATGAGATGGTAGCTCCGCTTTGTGATGGCTTGTCTAGGAACTTCTGGCATCGAATCATGTTCTCATAACCCGGAGGTCATGTGGTTCAAATCCCATCCCCGCAACCAGAGAGTATGTAAAAGGTTTATACTTTTTACAAAGAGCCTGCCGCACCTTTTCCGATTCTTCCGGAGTGAGGAGGTTTTCCTCCTGCAACCGGAACAGCAGGAACTTTGCCAGCCGATACCGGATCTCCGCTTCGGCTTGCTTTTCAGTCATACAATGCATCTCCTTTTTATGAAATGTACTGTATGTATTGACTCTGAAACGGACGAATGTCAAGCTGTTTCTGCTGGGGTGGTAGATTTTGTCCGTTGTGTCCTTTCTGTCCGAGGGTGATTATTACATTTTTTGCAACAACCACTCTGGATCGGAACAATGCAGGCTTTATCGGAATAATACGAAGGGAATGAGCGGAACAACGCATCCAGAAGTATCCGATCTTGGCATCGTCTCGGCATTGGAAGATCCTTGTTTTGATTAATACCCGTTGTTTTTGTTGAAAACTGTGTTATACTTATTCTGAATAGTAGAAAGGATGCCTTGTTTCATTGCGGAATCCATAGTGGACTATCGAGGCATCGTATATGAGATAACTAAACGATAAAATTGAGGTACATCTATGGCAGAAAGCAGGAACTTGACCACATCCAAAGTGGATCGGCAAAATATACTTAATAATTCCTTGGCTGTGACCGAAATTGAAAAGCATACAACTATCGACAGTGTATCCTATGATGGAAAAATGTATGTTACCAAGGAATTGGTTGCTGCATTTTTTGATGTAGATGTTCGTACGATCGAACGCTATATTAGTGCCAATCTGGAAGAATTATCTGAGAACGGATACACAGTCCTTCGGGGAGCCAAACTGAAGGAATTTATCGCCGCATATAATGAACATTTTGCAACCGACATTAATGTCGGTCACAAAATCCGGGCATTAAGTGTTTTCGATTTCAGAAGCTTCCTTAATATGGCGATGCTTTTATCGGAAAGTGAAAATGCACGAATCCTGCGTCAGACAATGCTGGATATTGTTATTGACCTCGTGAACCAGAAGACCGGCGGTTCCACAAAGTTTATCAATCAGAGAGATAAAGATTTCGTTGGCGCATTTCTCCAGGAGGAAAACTACCGACGCGAATTTACGGATGCCCTACGGGATTGCGTCGATATGGATAATTTTAAATATGCCATCTTTACCGACATGATCTACCAGAGTATCTTCAGAGAAAAATCCCGCGAGTATCGCCAGGTACTGAAGCTGAAGAGCAAGGAAAAGATTCGGGACACATTCTATACAGAAATTCTGGATCTGGTTGCTTCCTACGAGTGTGGACTGGCCGCAATGATTCGGGATCAGTCTCAGCAGTTGGGTAGAAAGCTGACAAACTGGGAAGTGAATGATATTTTCCGTGCATTCGAAAATCTTCCTCTGTGGAAGCCGCTGATTAACCGAGCCAGAACTAAG
>JAFYLI010000035.1 GCA_017537165.1 Oscillospiraceae bacterium
CCTACGGTCCCGAGGCCGTTCTCTGCCAGAGTGATATGCACGGCGAAGGCAAGCGCGTTGCTCCCAGCCACGGCTGCCCCAACCGTCTGCTTGCTCTTATGGGCGGCTACACCCTGCAGATGAGAAACATGGACTCCTGGGAAGGCTGGTACTGGGGCGCAAAACACGTATGGGGCTGCGAACCCGTAGGCGAGATGGCTCCCACCGCCAACCTCTATCCCGACATCGCCAAGAACTGCGACAGTCTGCTTTTCTGGGGCTGCGATCCCGAAACTACTCCCCTTGGCGTAGTTTCCCACATGCCCTCCCGCCTCTGCTACTGGTTCACCGAGCTGGGCATCAAGAGCATTTACGTCTGCCCCGACCTGAACTACGGTGCTGCAGTTCACGCAGATAAGTGGATACCCATTCTGCCAAACACCGATGCCGCTCTCCAGCTGGCCATCGCATATATATGGATAACCGAAGACCTTTACGACAAGGAATACATTGCCTCCCACACCTACGGCTTTGACAAGTTTGCCGATTACGTTCTCGGCAAGGAGGACGGCATTCCCAAGACTCCCGAATGGGCAAGCGAGAAATGCGGCGTAAAGGAATGGACTATCAAGGCTCTTGCCCGCGACTGGGCCAAGAAGACCGTTTCCATTCTCCACGGCAACGGCGGCTGCTTCATCCGCGGCCCCTATTCCACCGAACCCGCCCGTCTGGAAGTAATGCTCCTCGGTATGCGCGGACTGGGCAAGCCCGGCGTACATCAGGCAAAAATGATCGAGTGGAACATGTGGGCAAAGGACTTCCCCGTTCCCTATCAGGGCGACTTCGCTCCCAAGGTACCTCAGATCTGCGACTGCCTGCGCGCAGTTGACGGCGACCTGCCCGACACCATAAACATGGAGCGCTACAGCCTTTCCGAGGATCAGAAGCGCCGCGCTCCCGAGCTCATTGAACTTTTCAAAAAGCTGCCCGCTCCCAAGCAGTTCATCCCCCGCTGCCTCGTGCAGAAGGCCATCGTTGACGGCGAGGCCTCTTGGTACGGCATGCACTGCTTCTCTTCCAGCCAGCAGCCTGATGCAAACAACTACCGTCAGCCTACCAACAAATATCAGTTCGACAAGATAGTATATCCCCGTCCCGGTCTCAGCCGAGTCCACATGCTTTGGACTGACGCCCCCTGCAACGTTACCTGCTGGAACAACGGCAATATGTTTGCCGACGCTTACCGCGATGAGTCCATCGAGACCATCGTAGCCCAGCATCCCTGGATGGAGAACGATTGCTACTTTGCCGACCTTATCCTTCCCGTCGCTACCAAGCACGAGATGCATGACATCGCCAATGACCTCTCCTCCGGCGTATTCCAGAGCGTATACCTCGAGCACCCCTGCTGCCCCCCCGTCGGCGAAAGTCTTTCCGACTTCGACGTATGCGTAAAGGTAGCGGAAAAGCTTGGCCCCGAGTACGTCCGTGCCTACACCGGCAACGGTCTTACCGAGGAGGACAGAGTCCGCTTCTTCTATGCCGCCTCCGGCTGCGAGGACTACATGAGCTGGGAAGAATTCCAGAAGCGCAAGATATTTGTAGTTCCCTGCAAAAAGGATGCTCAGGAGATTCCCGCAGGTCTTTATAACTTCTACAAGGATCCCGCAAACAATCCCCTCACCACTCCCACGGGTCTGCTGGAGTATTCCTCCACTGACATCGAAAAGCATATGCCCGACGATATCGAGCGTCCTCCCGTTCCCCACTGGGTCGAGAAGGGTCCCGCTCATGACGAGCGTCTTTCCAGCGAGCGCACCGAAAAGTATCCCCTGCTGCTCATGTCCAACCACGGACGCTGGAGAATGCACGCTCAGTGCGATGATATTATCTGGAACCGCGAGGTTGAGACCATGAAGATCCGCGCATGGGACGGCTATCAGTACGAGCCCATGTGGATCAATCCCCGCGAGGCCGAAAAGCGCGGCATCAAGCATCACGACATCGTAAAAATCTACAACGAACGCGGCATCGTTCTCTGCGCCGCTTACGTTACCGAGCGTCTTATCGACCACACTGTTTACGTTGACCACGGTTCCCGCCTTGACCCCATCATACCCGGCTGGCTTGACCGCGGCGGCTGCATCAACTGCATCACCCCCACCTCCATGACCGGCACCAACTCCACGGGTATGGCCGTTTCCGGCTTCCTCGTTGAAGTAGAAAAGGTTACCCGCGAGGAAATGGAAGGCTGGATGCGCGATTATCCCGAGGCTTTCGCCCGCAAGGTCGACCCCGACGCCGGCGTATGCCTTGAAGGCTGGCTCATCGGCGATGCAAGAACCGAGGAAGAGAAGGCCGCCCGCCCCGCCGAAATGGATGCCGAGGACAGAACCATGTATATCGGCAAGTTCCCCAAGGAGGTACGATAAAATGGGAAAAGCTATAATCGTAGACGTAGCCCGCTGCTCCGGCTGCTTTAACTGCCAGTTGGCCTGCAAGGACGAGCACGCAGGCAATGACTGGACTCCCTACGCCAAGGCTCAGCCTATGACCGGCCAGTTTTGGTGCAAGGTTGAGGATCATCCTCAGGGCACTATTCCCAAGATCCGCATCCACTATATCGCTACCTTCTGCAACCACTGCCGCAACGCTTCCTGCATGAACGCCTGCCCCGAAAACGCCATCACCCGCCGCGAAGACGGATTGGTGCTCATTCAGCCCGATAAGTGCAGCGGCTGCAAGGAATGCATTTCCGCCTGCCCCTACGGCGCCATTTACTATAACGCAGAGCTGAACACAGCTCAGAAGTGCACCGGCTGCGCCCACCTTCTTGACCACGGCTCCACTCAGCCCCGCTGCGTTGAGGCCTGCCCCACCGACGCTCTCATCTTCGGCGAAGAGGAAGAGCTGATGGATTACATCGAGGGTGCAGAGGTACGCAAGCCCGAGACCGGCTCTGCTCCCCGCGTATATTACCGCAACATCCCCGGCAAGTTCATCGCCGGTACCGTATATGACCCCATCGAGAAGGAAGTCGTAATCGGCGGTAAATGCCGCCTTATCAGCGGCGGCAAGGTTTGGAACACCACTACCGATGAGTTCGGTGATTTTTGGTTCAATGACCTGCCCGTAGGCGTATTTGACCTGATAATCGAGGCCAAGGGTTTCGAGCCCAAGCGTTTCGACAAGCTCCGCTCCAAGGATTGCGTAAACCTCGGCGACATCCCTCTGGATGCCAAAAAGTAAACAACACACATGCCGCAGTTATTCAACTGCGGCATGTTTATTTGTCCGGAAAAGCTATGGAGAGATGGCGAAATTTGTTTAGCCTTTTTCGGTTGTTTCGGCTTGACAGTTGCCCAATATAGGCATACTATAATTAATTGAGAATTCTAAATTACAATAAGGAGGAGCACACATTATGGAACCCGAACCCTGTCCGGGCTGCACAACCTTTATCAAGACCATAATGGCATAGCCTGCGCTGTCCGGCGGGCTTTGCCGGAAAGGAATAGGCTATGATCAAATATTACCTCACCGCCCCGGACGGTACTCATCAGATAGAGGCTCCCGCCCCCGGCTGCTGGATTTCTCTCGTTGCCCCCACCGAAGAAGAGCTTCGCTCCGTTTCCGAATATCGCGCCCTTGATATGGACATCCTGAAGGCCGCACTTGACCTTGACGAACGTTCCCGTATTGATGCCGACGAAGGTTACACCATGGTTTTGGCAAACATCCCCACCGTGGAAGAGCGCACCGATATTGACCTCTACACCACCATCCCTCTGTCCGTAATTATCGCAGGGGACTGCATCATCACCGTATGCAGCGAGGACTCGCCCATCATCCGCTCTTTTGAGCAGGGCAAAGTAAAGGACTTCCACACTTATATGAAGTCCCGCTTCATCCTACAGTTTCTCTATCGCACCGCCACCCTATACCTGCAGTATCTGCGCATAATTGAGCGCAAGACCGACGAAGTTGAGGACAAGCTGCACCGCTCCACTCAGAACCGCGAACTTATCGAACTGCTGAAGCTTGAGAAGAGCTTGGTTTACTTCACCACCGCTCTTCGCTCCAACGAAGTGGTTTTGGAAAAGCTGCTGCGCACCGAGCTTATCAAAAAGTACCCCGAGGACGCCGAGCTGCTGGAGGAAGTAATCGTTGAGAACAAGCAGGCTATCGAAATGGCCGGTATTTACAGCGGCATCCTAAGCGAGACCCGCGACGCATTCTCCTCGGTTATCTCCAACAATCAGAACAC
>JAFYLI010000036.1 GCA_017537165.1 Oscillospiraceae bacterium
AAAAAGTGGATGACTAACAGCACCAGCGCGGCTGCACCGATATAGCCGAATACGGGGTAAACGGTGCCTATCAGTTTGCTGAAGCCAAGGTTGCTGCAAAGCCATGCAACGAAGCTGAGGTTGCAGGCGAAGCGCAATCGGTGCTGTTTTATTTTTTCAAAGCGGCAGAAAAAGTCGGGAATGGGTACGAATACGGACATGGACGCGCCGAACATAGCGCAGAAAAGAAGCAGGGCGTAAGTGTACTCGAGAATAGGGTGCATGTCGGCGCATACGGCTATCATGGGCAGCTCTGTCAGTGCCGTTTCCGGCATGGTGGCCACGGCGGCGAGAATGGCAGCCGATATGGCGAAGAGCACAACGCAGCCTATGACGGAGCCTATAACGATACCCCGCACGCTCTTCAGCATCTTGCCCATGGGGGCAATAACGCCTATGGCGCAGAGGAAGTTATATGAAAGATAGGTGAATGCCGCTACGCCCCAGTTTACCATGAGGGGATTATCGTTGGTGGACGTGCCGAAGCTAAGTCCGTCCGAGCGGAAGACTGCTGCGGCGGAAATGGCGATCGCCATAAAAGTAAGTATCGGCATAATTTTGGAGAAGATACCTACAAGTCCGTTTATGCCGCCCAAAGAAACTGCGGTGAGTGCGGCACAGAAAAGCGCGCTGAAAACGGGTTTGATCCATTTAAGACCCGTTAGCTGTTCAGCAAGAGAGCCTGCTCCGGCAATCATAACGATATAGATGCTGAACATGAAAATTATCTCGACCACAGCGAGGACGTTTCGGAAAATGGGGGCCTCCCGCCAAAAGACGACCTTTTCCATGTCGGATATGCCGGTGCGTCGGGCGATTATCATCAATATCGCAGCAAAGAAGCAGAGAAGTACGGATGCCAGCGCCGCGCCGAAAAGGCCGTTGACGCCGAACGAACCGAAAAACTGCCACAGTTCCTGACCGGAAACGAAGCCTGCGCCGAGAAAACAGCCGATAAAGGAAAAAGCGAGCTGCCAGGGTTTAAGTTGTCTCATTGTCAGGGATTCTTGCCTCTTTCGCCAAGGTCGGCGAGGATGCCCTCGAACTCGGCGTAGTATGCTTCCTTGCTCTTGTGGCCTTCAAGCTCGATGGTCATTTCGTCAAGAGATGCAAGAACGGTGGGGATCCAATGATAGGGGATGCAGACGAGGACAGTGGCGTCATCGTCATAGAGCTTGCGGCCGTGGGGGCCGTGGACAAAAGCGGGGAGAATGAAGTTTATCTTACCCGTGCGGAAAGGCTCTACAAGGAACCATGCGCAGCCCATTACGGGGGTGCAGGTGGAGGTGTAGATCATGCCGGTGGAGTATGTAGCGGCGCGCATGATTATCTCGGCAACGGCGGGGCGTGCACTGATAATGAGCACGTCGGGGTTGAAGTTCATCTTGTCAACGGGAGCGAAGGACACGTAGTTGGTGGTGCCCATGTCCAGCTTGGGGGTATGCTGATAGAAGTGGGCGTTGGCGCGGGTGTCGTTGAAAACGCCGAGAGGCTTGCCGATTTGGCCGCTGCGTGCCATGCCGTCAAACTCTTCCATGCCAAGGATCTTCTTGCCAACGCAGGTTTCGTTATTTTCCTTGCAGAAGTAGAAAGCGGTGTTCTCACGCTGAGACTTGCGGAATATTTCGCAAAGAGACATATTTACGTCCTTGTCCAGCATGGGGATGCCTTCGGGGCGGAAGTAGCTGAACTTAACGCCCATGGCGGGCTCGGTAAGACCTATTTTCTTCAGAGGGGAAAAATCGGGATTGGATATAGACATAAGAGCTCCTCCTTGTCTGTAGTTTGTATTTATATGGTATACATATTATACCAAATGTGAGCCGAGTTGAACAGCATATTTTTAGTCTTTTGGGGTCTGCGGCTCCAAAGCTTCGCTTATAAGCAGCAGAGCCATTATCATTGCAAAAGCCAGCGCGCAGAATCCCCAGTGCATAAGCAGCAGGAAACGGTTTTTGAGATATGCGTGATAGCCCAGCAGGGAGGCGAAAGAACACAATACAGGTACGGGCGCTGCCTTTGGCAATGCGAAAGCTACCGCAAGGGAGAGAACGTCAGCAAGGAAGAAATATCTCTCGTGCATGTGGGGCAGCAGCATAGGCACCGCCAGGGCGAAAATAAACGCGGCCAACAGCAGGGCGGTATTGCCCAATCTCTTTCTTAAAACGAAAAGCAGAACGAACATCAGCGCGCAGAAAGCAAAGGCGCAGAGTATGCCCGTTTTGGAATACATTTCGGGATTGCTTACGTTATAGAACATGGAGAACAGCGAGGGCGAATTGTAATTAAGGGCACTGCCTACGGTAGATCCTTGGTTTACATATATTAAAAGAGTGTCGAGAATAGGACGGCCCGCAAGCATGGCGGGGGAGACCGCGAGGAAATATACAGCAGGGAAGAGCGGGAGATGGCGGATGCGCAGTTTTCTCGTATAAAGGAAAACGAAGAATACGGGGAAAATGAATATTGCCTGCAGCTTAAAGGCAAAGGAAAGAGCCAGCGCCGCCATGGAATGCCACGGACGGTCAGAGAGTATGAAATATACGCTCAGCACTGCAAGACCGCCGTAAATGCTGTCGCACTGGCCCCAGCAAGCGCCGTTGAGGAATACCGTGGGCAGCAGCATGGCAACCGCGAAAGAGATAAGTGCGCGGCTGCTGCAGCCGCTTGCGGTAAGAACAAGCTTCGCTATGCTTACCGCAAGGAGCAGATCGAAACCTACGGAAAGCAGCTTTATAAGGTAAAGCTCGTTGATCGGGATATAGGAAAATATCGCAAGACAGACAAGGTAAGGAATGTTGTAATTGCCTATACTGCGTCTTAAACCTGCAAGACCGCCGTTTTCGCGGAAATACTGCGTCCACGGCTTGAGGAACATGAGATAATCTCCGGTTTCGTGGTCGAAAACGAGGATGCGGGCAAGCAGGGCGATATATACCAGCGCAAGAACGGGAATGAGCAGCTTGGGGGAGAACTCGCCCTTGCTGCGAAAAAGAGCGTAAAAAGCCAGCCCCGCAAAAGCCATAAGACAGAGGGCTACGAAAAGCGCGCCGCCAACGGAAACCTTGTCCAGCGTAAGCGCGAGGGCAAAGGCGGGGACGGCGAATATGGGCAGGGAACAGATAGTTATAAACTTATGCTGCTGCATAGTGAGCCTCCGTGGGATAGGATCAGGAGTTTTGGATAATCGTGGCTACGAGTCATAATGCATCTATACATATATAGTATATAGAAAACGGGGAAATAGCAACAAAAGGGTACAAAAAAAGTGAGGCACGAACCTCACAACAAAAATTCCCAAAATTATTATTGACAAGCTATTGTAAACATGGTAAAATGACTCGATAATTGCCTCTTTATCGCCAAAGGGCACTACCGCATCATCTGTGTTCATTATAGCGACAGAGGCATTAAAAGTCAATATAATTTGACTGAATGAATGAAGTAAAAGTTTAAAAACCGACAACGCACCCGCGTGTATCACGCGATGATCTACATTCTTTTTACAGGGGTGATAGCCAAATGGCGAAAGAAAAGTACGCGATCAAGCATTACGGAAAAACGGAACGCCACAGCTTTGCCAAGGTTGAAGAAATCCAGGATATGCCCAATCTTCTGGAGATCCAGAAGGACTCTTATAAGTGGTTCCTGGAAACCGGCCTGCGCGAAGTATTCAGAGACGTCGAGGCAATAACCGACTTTTCCGGCAATCTGGAGCTTACCTTCATAGACTATTCTATGGACGAGAAGCCCAAGTATACCGTTGAGGAATGCACCGCCAGAGATGCGACCTATGCCGCACCTATCAAGGTAAGCGTTCGTCTGCGCAACAAGGAGACCGAAGAGATCAAGGAGCAGGAAATCTTCATGGGTGATTTCCCCCTCATGACCGCAGGCGGTACCTTTGTTATCAACGGTGCAGAGCGTGTCATCGTTTCTCAGATCGTCCGCTCTCCCGGTATGTACTTCGACAAGAAGACCGACAAGACCGATACCTCCATGTATTCCGCCACCGTTATCCCCTATCGCGGTGCATGGCTGGAGTATGAGACCGATGCTCTCAATATGTTCCATGTCCGCATCGACAAGAACAGAAAGCTGCCCGTAAGCTGGCTGCTGAAGGCTGTTGGCTCTCCCAGAGAGGACGCTCCTTATTCCTGGCTGACCGTAGGCCGCGCCACCGGCGGTGCCGTTACCAACGAGCAGCTCAAGGAGATCTTCGGCGATGACGAGCGCATGAACGTCACCATGGATAAGGATAGCTGCAAGAGCCGTGAGGAAGCCCTCATCGAGATCTATAAGCGCCTGCGTCCCGGTGATCCCCCCACCGTTGATTCCGCCGAGAATCTTATGCGCACCCTCTTCTTCGATCCCAGACGTTACGACCTCTCCAACGTAGGTCGTTACAAGTTCAATAAGAAGATGGCTCTTGCCCGCCGTATCATGGGCAAGGAACTGGCTGCTCCCGTAGTAAGCGAGTTTACCGGCGAGATCATTGCCGAGCCCAACGGTGAGATCCTCACCTACGATCAGGCTCTTGAAATCGAAAAGAGCGGCGCTGTTGAAGTCCTCGTAAAGGACCACTACGGCAAGATCGTAAAGGTATTCACCAACGGCATGGTCGACCTTGGCAGCTTCGTAGACTTCGATCCCGCTGAGGTTGGCGTAAAGGAAAAGGTTCGCCTGCTTATCCTCAAGAGCCTGCTCGAGCAGTACGAGGGCGAGGAGCTCAAGGAAGCTATCCGCGAGAATATGGATCTGCTTATTCCCAAGCACATCATTCCCGATGATATCTTCGCTTCCGTCAACTACCTCAACTGCCTTGCTCACGGCGTAGGCGAGGCTGACGATATCGACCATCTGGGCAACCGCCGTATGAGAAGCGTAGGCGAGCTGCTGCAGAACCAGTTCAGAGTCGGTTTCTCCCGTATGGAGCGCGTTATCCGCGAGCGTATGACTCTGCAGGATCTGGATATCGTTACCCCCCAGTCCCTCATCAATATCCGTCCCGTAACTGCTGCTATCAAGGAGTTCTTCGGTTCTTCTCCCCTCAGCCAGTTCATGGACCAGACCAACCCCCTCTCCGAGCTTACGCATAAGCGCAGAATGTCCGCGCTGGGCCCCGGTGGTCTTTCCAGAGACCGCGCCAGCTTCGACGTTCGAGACGTTCACTATACTCACTACGGTCGTCTCTGCCCCATTGAGACTCCCGAAGGTCCCAACATCGGCCTTATCTCCTACCTTGCAAGCTACGCCCGCGTAAACGAGTACGGCTTCCTGGTAGCTCCCTTCCGCAGAGTTGACAAGGAGACCGGCTGCGTTACCGACGATATCCGTTATCTCACTGCCGACATGGAAGACGAGTTCGTAGTAGCTCAGGCTACCGAGCCTCTGGATGAGAACGACCGCTTCGTAAACGACCGTATCACCTGCCGTCACAGAGACGAAATCATCTCTGTCGAGCGTGAACTGGTCGACTACGTTGATATCTCTCCCCGTATGATGGTTTCCATCGCAACCGCGATGATCCCCTTCCTTGAGAACGACGACGCAAACCGCGCACTGATGGGTGCGAACATGCAGCGTCAGGCCGTTCCTCTTATGGTAACTCAGGCACCCATCGTTGCTACCGGTATCGAGCACAAGTGTGCAGTTGACTCCGGCGTTGTTGTCATGGCCGAAGGCAATGGTGTTGTTACCCGCGTTTCCGCCGATGCTATCGAAGTTAAGTACGATGGCGGCGATGTAAAGAGCTATAAGCTCCACAAGTTCGCTCGCAGCAACCAGGGTACCTGCATCAACCAGCGTCCCATCGTTGCAGTCGGTGAGCGTGTTACCGCTGACACCGTTCTTGCTGACGGTCCTTCCACCAGCGAGGGCGAAATTTCCCTCGGTAAGAACATCCTGGTCGGCTTCATGACCTGGGAAGGCTATAACTACGAGGACGCAGTTCTCCTCAACGAGCGTATGGCTCAGGACGACGTTTTCACCTCTATCCACATTGAGGAGCATGAGATCGAAGCCCGCGACACCAAGCTCGGACCCGAGGAGATCACCCGCGATATTCCCGGCGTTGGCGACGATGCTCTCAAGTATCTTGATGAGCGCGGCATCATCTGCGTCGGTGCAGAAGTTCACGCAGGCGATATCCTTGTCGGTAAGGTAACTCCCAAGGGCGAGACCGATCTGACCGCTGAAGAGCGCCTTCTCCGCGCCATCTTCGGCGAAAAGGCCCGCGAAGTCCGTGATACCTCCCTTAAGGTTCCTCACGGCGAGAGCGGTATCGTTGTTGACGTTAAGGTATTTACCCGCGAGGCAGGCGATGAGCTGAGCCCCGGCGTAAACATGGTAGTTCGCTGCTATATCGCTCAGAAGAGAAAGATCTCTGTCGGCGATAAGATGGCAGGTCGTCACGGTAACAAGGGTGTTGTTTCCCGTATCCTGCCCCGCGAAGATATGCCTTACCTGCCCGACGGCACTCCCCTCGATATCGTTCTGAACCCCCTGGGCGTTCCTTCCCGAATGAACATCGGTCAGGTTCTCGAGGTTCACCTTGGTTATGCAGCTCAGGCTCTCGGCTGGAAGGTTGCAACCCCCATCTTCAACGGTGCCAAGGAAAACGAGATCCAGGATCTGCTGGAAGAAGCAGGCCTGAGAAGAGACGGTAAGACTGTTCTTTATGACGGCCGTACCGGTATGCCCTTCGATAACCCCGTAACCGTTGGTTACGTTTACTTCCTCAAGCTCCACCATCTGGTTGACGATAAGATCCATGCCCGTTCCACCGGTCCTTACTCTCTGGTTACCCAGCAGCCTCTCGGCGGTAAGGCTCAGTTCGGCGGACAGCGTTTCGGTGAAATGGAAGTTTGGGCCCTTGAGGCTTACGGCGCTGCATATACCCTGCAGGAGATCCTCACCGTTAAGTCCGACGACGTTACCGGTCGTGTACGCACCTACGAGTCCATCGTAAAGGGTCTTAACGTACCCCAGCCCGGTGTTCCCGAGTCCTTCAAGGTTCTTGTAAAGGAACTCCAGTCCCTCTGCCTCGATATCAAGGTTCTCGATGCCTTCGGCGACGAGATCGAGCTGCGTGAGGATGACGAGGATGAGTATCAGCCCTACATGGACGATGCCGTTTATTCCTCCGGGGATGACGAGATCGTTGCCAGCGGCTATACCATCGAAGATGTAGAGGAAAGCGATGACTTCGGATTCGACAGCGATGATGAGGAAGTTGAACTCTACGATGATTATGATGAGGAGGACGAATAATACATGAGCTACCCTTCTTTTGAAGCTATAAAAATCGGCATTGCGTCCCCTGATATGATCCGCCAGTGGTCCTATGGCGAAGTTAAGAAGCCTGAGACCATTAACTACCGCACCCTGAAGCCCGAACGCGACGGTCTTTTCTGCGAAAAGATCTTCGGACCCACCAAGGACTGGGAGTGCCATTGCGGTAAATATAAGAAGATCCGCTATAAGGGCAAGATCTGTGATCGCTGCGGCGTTGAGGTCACCAAGGCCAAGGTTCGCCGTGAGCGTATGGGCCACATCGAGCTGGCTGCCCCCGTATCTCACATCTGGTACTTCAAGGGCATCCCCTCCAGAATGGGCCTTATCCTTGATATCTCCCCCAGAATTCTGGAAAAGCTCCTGTACTTCGCTGTTTATATCGTTATCGATCCCGGCTCCACTCCTCTCCAGCAGAATCAGATACTCACCGAGAAGGAGTATCGTGATATGCGCGAGAAGTATGAGGACGATTTCGAGGCAGGTATGGGCGCAGAGGCAGTCAAGAAGCTCCTCGAGAAGATCGACTGCGATAAGCTCTCCGACGAGCTTCGCGCCGAACTGAAGGATGCTTCCGGCCAGAAGAAGGCCAAGCTGGTAAAGCGCCTTGAGGTCGTTGAGGCCTTCCGTCTTTCCGGCAACCGCCCCGAATGGATGATCATCGACGTTCTGCCCGTAATTCCCCCCGAGATCCGTCCCATGGTTCAGCTGGACGGCGGCCGTTTCGCCACCAGCGACCTGAACGATCTCTATCGCCGCGTTATCAACAGAAACAACCGTCTTAAGAGACTTATCCAGCTCTCCGCTCCCGACATCATTGTCAGAAACGAGAAGCGTATGCTGCAGGAAGCCGTTGACGCCCTTATCGATAACGGCCGCCGCGGCAGAGCAGTTACCGGCGTAAACAGCCGTGTCCTGAAGTCCCTTTCCGACATGCTCAAGGGTAAGCAGGGCCGTTTCCGTCAGAACCTGCTCGGTAAGCGTGTTGACTACTCCGGCCGTTCCGTTATCGTTGTAGGCCCCACCCTGAAGCTTTATCAGTGCGGTCTGCCCAAGGAAATGGCTATCGAGCTGTTCCGTCCCTTCGTTATGAAGAAGCTGGTTGAGGACGGCATCGCAAGCAACATCAAGAGCGCTAAGAAGATGGTCGACAAGGGCCAGACCGAAGTTTGGGACGCTCTGGACGTTGTTATCAAGGAGCATCCCGTAATGCTCAACCGTGCGCCTACCCTTCACCGTCTGGGTATTCAGGCCTTCGAGCCTGTCCTGGTTGAGGGTCGCGCCATCAAGCTGCATCCTCTGGTATGTACCGCATTTAACGCCGACTTCGACGGCGACCAGATGGCAGTTCACGTACCTCTGTCCGCAGAGGCTCAGGCTGAGGCAAGAATCCTCATGCTCTCCGCTAACAACCTTCTGCGTCCTCAGGACGGTCATCCCGTAACCGTTCCCACCCAGGATATGATCCTCGGTTCTTACTACCTGACCATGGCTCGCGTAGAAGATGGCAATTCCCACCTCTACGAAGACAAGGAGAAGGAAGCAGAAGAAAACGCAAAGATCGAGCGCGGCGAATACCGCGTATTCCGCGATGAGAACGAAGCTCTCATGGCATACAGTGACCACGCCATCGGTATGCACCAGCCCATCAAGGTTCGCCGTACCGTTGAACTCAATGGTCAGCAGTATACCGGTATCGTTACCGCTACCGTAGGCCGTATCATCTTCAACGAGAAGATTCCCCAGGATATCGGCTTCGTTGACAGAACCGTACCCGGCAACGAGTGCGTTTACGAAATCGACTTCATGGTCGACAAGAAGAAGCTGGGCGATATCGTAGACCGTTGCATCAACGTACACGGCTTCACCATCAGTACCGAGGTGCTGGACAGCATTAAGTCCATGGGCTACAAGTACTCTACTCAGGGTGCTATCACCATTTCCATCTCCGATATGACCGTTCCCAGCGCAAAGCAGGAACTCATTTCCGCAACCGAGAAGAAAGTCCTCAAGATCGAAAAGCAGTACAAGCGTGGTTTCATCACCGACGACGAGCGTTATCGCCTTGTTGTTCAGGAGTGGGAAAAGACCACCAAGGACGTTACCGACGCTCTGCAGGAAGGTCTGGATCGCTTCAACCCCATCTACATGATGGCAAACTCCGGTGCTCGAGGCTCCATGAACCAGATCCGTCAGCTGGCCGGTATGCGTGGTCTGATGGCTAACACCTCCGGTAAGACCATCGAGATCCCCATCAAGGCTAACTTCCGTGAAGGCCTTTCCGTTCTGGAGTACTTCATCTCCTCCAGAGGTGCAAGAAAGGGTCTGGCCGATACCGCTCTGCGTACCGCTGACTCCGGTTACCTTACCCGTCGTCTGGTTGACGTTTCTCAGGAGACCATCATCCGCGAGCCCGATTGCGGCACTACCGAGGGTGTATGGGCAAAAGAAGAGGTCGACGAAAGAGGTCAGGTCATCATCACCTTCAAGGATGCTATCCACGGCCGCTTCCCCGTCGAGGATATCGTTACTGCCGACGGTGAAGTTCTCTTCACCAAGGATACCATGCTGGTTTCCGGCGACGCCAAGAAGCTGGAAGCTCACGGCATTTCTCAGATCAAGATCCGCAGTGTTCTCAACTGCGAGGCAAAGCGCGGCGTTTGCGCCAAGTGCTACGGTATCAACCTGGCCACCGGCGAGCCCGTCAGCGCAGGCGAAGCAGTTGGTGTTATCGCAGCTCAGTCCATCGGTGAACCCGGTACTCAGCTTACCATGCGTACCTTCCATACCGGTGGTATCGCGGGTGACGATATTACCCAGGGTCTTCCCAGAGTTGAAGAACTCTTCGAGGCCAGAAAGCCCAAGAAGATGTGTCTGCTGGCTGAAATCTCCGGCCGCGTAAGCATCGAAGAGGCTAAGAAGAACACTCTTAACATCACCATCACCAACGATGAGGGTGAAGCAAGAAGCGTTCTTGCAACTGTCGGTTCCGGCATTCGCGTAAAGGCCGGCGACGTTGTTACCCAGGGTATGGCTATTACCGACGGTATTCCCAATCCCCACGACGTTCTGCGCGTCAAGGGTATTGAAGCCTGCCAGGACTATCTGATCAACGAAGTTCAGAAGGTTTACCAGCAGCAGGGTGTTGATATCAACAACAAGCACATTGAGGTTATCGTTCGCCAGATGCTCCGTAAGGTTAAGGTCGACGAAGCAGGCGATACCAATCTCCTCAGCGGCTCCACCGTTGATATCGCTGAACTCAAGGCAGAGAACAAGGCTATCCGCAAGCGTATTGCAGAGGGTGAGACCGAGCTGAAGGAAGCAACCTTCACCAGAATGCTCATGGGTATCACCAAGGCATCTCTTGCTACCGATTCCTTCCTCTCCGCTGCATCCTTCCAGGAGACCACCAAGGTTCTCACCGACGCCGCTATCAAGGGCAAGGTTGACCATCTCGTTGGTCTTAAGGAGAACGTCATTATCGGTAAGCTCATTCCCGCAGGCTCCGGCCTCACCGTTTACAGAGATTTCGACATCAAGGACAATAATGCTCCCGCTGAGGAAGCTGTTGTTGAAGAAGTCGTTGTCGAAGACGAGGCTATCTGATAATAAAGTCCGTTTACTGCCCAAGTGTTCCGAGGAACGCTTGGGCAGTTCATTTTGCCAATTACGGAAATTATCACTTTAAAACGGTATATTTATATATGTATAGAGAAAGCCCGAAAGCCGCGCCACTCCTACAAAAAATAGAAAAAATTATAAAATTTTTTGTTGACGAATTTGAATTTGTCTGCTATAATTTGTTACTGTTGCCGCAGTGCGGCTTAGCGTAGCTGCGCCTTAGGCAAAAGTGTGATTTTGGGCGGATAATTTAAGGATTTTCTGCTTAAAATATACAAAAATCAAGGAAAGGAGGAAGAACATGCCTACTTTTAACCAGCTCGTAAGAAAGGGCAGAGAACAGTCTGTTTACAAGTCCACTTCTCCCGCTCTTCAGAAGGGTCTGAACACTCTCCAGAACAAGGAGACCAACCTGAGCTCCCCCCAGAAGCGTGGCGTCTGCACCGCAGTTAGAACTTCTACCCCTAAGAAGCCCAACTCCGCACTTCGTAAGGTCGCTCGTGTTCGCCTGACCAATGGCTACGAAGTAACCGCTTACATCCCCGGTGTAGGTCACAACCTGCAGGAGCACTCTATCGTTATGATCAGAGGCGGCCGTGTAAAGGACCTGCCCGGTGTCAGATACCACATCATCCGTGGTTCCCTCGATACTCAGGGTGTTAACGGACGTAAGCAGTCCAGAAGTAAGTACGGCGCAAAGAGACCCAAGAAGTAATCGCCCATACGAACTTTTGAAAATTTGACTTTTTTCCAATCAGCGCCGGACAGAAATGCTCCGGAGCCCTGATGTTTATATATATAACCTCAGGGCGGCTTACGGGAGCGGCGGAAACGCTCCGCCGACTTTCGAGTACCTATGAAATTCAAAATATGAAGGAGGGAAGTATAGTGCCCAGAAGAGGTAATGTTCCCAAGAGAGAGGTCCTTCCGGATCCTATGTATAAGTCTGTGCTGGTAACCAAGCTCGTCAACAGCATCATGCTTGACGGTAAGAAGGGTGTAGCACAGAAGGTTGTTTATGACGCATTTGCCCTGATCGAAGAAAAGACCGGCAGAGCTCCTCTGGAGGTCTTTACTGATGCTATGGAAAACATTATGCCCAGCCTGGAGGTTAAGGCTCGCCGTGTCGGCGGTGCTACCTATCAGGTACCCATCGAGGTTAGAGCTGACAGACGTCAGACTCTCGGCCTCCGTTGGCTGACCGCATATTCCAGAGCACGCAGCGAGAAGACCATGAAGGAGAGACTCGCTAACGAGATCATGGATGCATGCAACAATACCGGTAGCTCCGTAAAGAAGCGTGAGGATACACACAAGATGGCAGAGTCCAACAAGGCATTCGCCCACTATCGTTGGTAATCGCCAGGTTAAGAGTAGGAGTAAAAAATGGCAAGACAGTATTCGCTTGAGAAAACCAGAAATATTGGTATCATGGCGCATATCGACGCCGGTAAGACCACTACTACCGAGCGTATCCTTTATTACACCGGCGTAAATTATAAGCTTGGCGAAACCCATGACGGTACTGCAACCATGGACTTCATGGCTCAGGAGCAGGAGAGAGGTATCACCATTACCTCCGCAGCTACCACCTGCTTCTGGAAAGACCATCGTATCAACATCATTGATACTCCCGGTCACGTTGACTTTACCGTTGAAGTTGAGCGCTCCCTGAGAGTTCTCGACGGTTCCGTTACCGTTCTTTGCGCCAAGGGCGGCGTTGAGCCCCAGTCTGAAACCGTTTGGCGTCAGGCAGACAACTATAGAGTTCCCCGCATGATCTACGTCAACAAGATGGATATCATGGGCGCAAACTTCTATAATGTTCTGGACATGATCCACGACAGACTCAAGTGCAACGCTGTTCCCATCCAGCTTCCCATTGGTAAGGAAGCTGACTTTAAGGGCATCATTGACCTGGTCAGAATGCAGGCCGACGTTTATTACGACGACCTTGGCAAGGACGTGCGTGCCGAAGAAATCCCCGAGGACATGAAGGCTCTCGCTGCCGAGTATCGCGAAAAGCTGATTGAGGCTGTCGCTGATGTCGACGAAGAGATCATGATGCTCTTCCTCGAGGGTGAAGAAGTTCCCGAAGATATGATCCGCAACGCTCTCCGCGTCGGTACCATCGACAACAAGATCGTTCCCGTTATCTGCGGTACTTCTTACAAGAACAAGGGTGTTCAGAAGCTGCTCGACGCTGTTGTCGCTTATATGCCCGCTCCCACCGACATCGCTGCTATCAAGGGTGTAAACCCCGATACCGATGAAGAGGACGAGCGTCCTTCTGATGACAACGCTCCCTTCAGCGCTCTTGCATTTAAGATTATGACCGACCCCTTCGTCGGTAAGCTTTCTTTCTTCCGCGTATACTCCGGTTCTGTTACTGCAGGTTCCACCGTGCAGAACTCCACCAAGGGTCATCGCGAAAGACTTGGCCGCATCCTGCAGATGCACGCCAACCACAGAGAGGATATTGAGGCTGCTTACTCCGGCGATATCGCCGCTGCTGTCGGCCTGAAGAATACCACCACCGGTGATACTCTTTGCGATGAGAACCATCCCATCATCCTCGAGTCCATGGAATTCCCCGAGCCCGTTATCCGCGTCGCTATCGAGCCCAAGACCAAGGCCGGTCAGGAGAAGATGGGCGTTGCTCTGGCTAAGCTGGCTGAGGAAGATCCCACCTTTAAGACCTACACCGACGAAGAGACTGGCCAGACCATCATCGCCGGTATGGGCGAGCTCCACCTTGAGATTATCGTTGACAGACTGCTGCGCGAGTTCAAGGTTGAGGCAAACGTAGGCGCTCCCCAGGTTTCCTACAAGGAGACCATCACCAAGGCTGCTACCGTGGATACCAAGTATGCACGTCAGTCCGGTGGTAAGGGTCAGTACGGCCACGTTAAGATCACCGTTGAGCCCAACGAGTCCGGTAAGGGCTACGAGTTCATCAACAACATCGTCGGCGGCGCTATTCCCAAGGAATACATCCCCGCAGTCGATCAGGGTATTCAGGGTGCTATGCAGGCCGGTGTTCTTGCCGGTTACAACGTTGTTGACGTTAAGGTCACCCTCTTCGACGGTTCTTACCACGAAGTTGACTCCTCCGAAATGGCCTTTAAGATTGCCGGTTCTATGGCATTCAAGGAAGCTTGCCAGAAGGCAGGCGCAGTTCTGCAGGAGCCCATCATGAAGGTTACCGTTATCGTCCCCGAGGATTACATGGGCGACGTTCTCGGCGATATCAATTCTCGCCGTGGCCAGATCAATGGCATGGAGACCAGAGTTGGTGCAACCCATATAGACGCTTCCGTTCCCCTGTCCGAGATGTTCGGTTATGCTACCGACCTTCGTTCCCGCACTCAGGGTCGTGGTCAGTACAGCATGGAGCCCAGCCACTATATGCAGATTCCCAAGTCCATCGCAGAGAAAATCATTGCCGAAAAGGGCAGAAACTAATTTACTGCTTGCAAAGCAGTTGAATTTGCGGTAGAATACTGCAAAAAGATTTTAAAAAACAAATTATTATTCTAAGGAGGATTTACCACCATGGCAAAGCAGAAGTTTGAAAGAACCAAGCCTCACGTAAATATTGGTACCATCGGTCACGTTGACCACGGTAAGACCACCCTCACCGCAGCTATCACCAAGTTCCTCGCTATGCAGGGCAAGGCCGAGATGCAGGACTACTCCGCTATCGATAAGGCTCCCGAAGAGAGAGAACGTGGTATCACCATTAACACCGCTCACGTTGAGTACGAGACCGACGCTCGTCACTACGCTCACGTTGACTGCCCCGGCCATGCTGACTACATCAAGAACATGATCAC
>JAFYLI010000037.1 GCA_017537165.1 Oscillospiraceae bacterium
ACCAGCTTCGGCCTTGCCGTTTCCTCCATGGGTTTTGTCTGCGCCTCCATCGGCGGCGTGGTTTACCTGCGCTATATGCGCCGCAAGGGCCGCTTCCACGGTGAAGTGGGCAAGGATGCCGTCGACGAGAATATGACTCTTGACCAGTATGCGGGCGAGAACGAGATCCCTCTGTCCGAGTCTATGGATAAGTTCACCATTCAGGTCGCGCTGGTATTTATTGCGTACATTCTGGCTTTCCTTTTCATGAAGGGCGTCAACGTTATAGTTGAGACCGGCGTGCTCGGCGGTCTGGGCAAAACCGTTCAGTCCATGATCTGGGGATTCCAGTTCCTCTTCGGCACCATCTTCGCTATCCTTGTCAGAACCGTTCTGAACAAGCTGCGCAAGAAGAACGTGGTCAAGCGCGATTACGTCAATAACTTCATGATGAACCGTATCTCCGGCTTCATGTTCGATATTATGGTTATCGCCTCCATCGCCGCTATCGACCTGAGCGCATTCCTCACCCCCAGCTTCATCGTTCCTCTTACCATTATCTGCATCCTCGGTGCAGTCGGCAGCTATATCTATCTGCGCTTCGTCTGCCGCAGAGTATTCCCCATGTACGAGGACGCAGCGTTCCTCTCTCTCTACGGTATGCTCACTGGTACCGCCTCCACCGGCGCTATCCTGCTGCGCGAGGTAGACTCCAAGTTTGAAACTCAGGCATCCGATAACCTTGTCTATCATCAGCCTTGGGCGATACTTTTCGGCTTCCCCATGTTCCTGCTGCTGGGTGTTGCACCTCAAAGTGTAGGCAAGTGCCTTATGACCCTCGGCATCTGCGCAGGTCTGTTCATCGTAATGCAGGTCATACTGATGCGTAAGTTTATTTTCAAGAAAAAGAAATAACAGAAAATGCAAAATCCACCGTCCAACGGACGGTGGATTTTTTCGTTTTAGCAGACCTGCATTACCAAACGCAGGGTGTTGGCGGCCGAGCGCTGCAGTTCGCCGCGGGTGATGCCTTCGGGCTTGCCGAGGGTTTCCAGCAAGGTGCCGTCGGAGCAATATTCGCCGTCGCCGAACTTGGCGTTGCCGGGCATAAATACGTCTACCTGCGCCCTGACGCGGTATGCGTTCTCGCGCACACCCTCAAAGTTGGGGTCGGCGGCGGGGATCATCCACCAGTCGGTGATGACGCAGCCCTTGAAGCCCAGCTGGGAGCGCAGGACGGTGGTTACGAGGTCGTAATTGTAGTGGTTCCATACGCCGTTGAGGGGGTTATAGCTTGTCATGATGGCAAGAGGCTCGCCCTCGCTGATGCATATCTCGAAGGGACGGAGATAAATCTCGCGCAGGGCGCGCTCGGAAATGCGGGAGTCGGCCATGTTGCGCATAAGCTCCTGATTGTTGCAGCAGAAATGCTTGGGGCAGGCGGATGCGCCGCGGCTCTGTATGCCGCGTATAGCGGCTGCGCCCAGTTTGCCCGAGAGGTAGGGGTCTTCGGAGTAATATTCAAAGTTGCGGCCGCAGAGGGGATTGCGGTGGATATTCACGCCGGGGCCGAGGAGCATATTGCTGCCGCGCTCGATAAGCTCGGCACCGATGCAGCCCATAAGTTCTTCGATGAGTGCGGTATCCCATGTGCAGGCCAGCGCTGCGGCGCAGGGAGTCAGCAGACAGTTTGCCTGCAGACGGATGCCCGAGGGGCCGTCGGTGGTGATAAGGGGAGCGATGCCCTTTTCGCGGAGGGAGGGGATAACGCCGCCGAATGCACCCGCGTTGCCCGCTGCGCCCAAGGGGCTGTTCATGCCGCCTTCGCCGCGGGTGAGAGCCTCCAGCTCTTCGTCGGTGAGCTGGGCGATAAAGTCCTCGAGGCTGACCTTGCCCTGCTTTACGTCATCAAGGGTGAAACCCTTGTCGCCGGTGAAGGGGATCTCGGCGGGGAGGCGGTCGATAATGCGCTGCTTCAGGTCGAAGGCGCGCATGGGTGCGCTTTCGTAGCTGCCGTCGGCGGTAAGACGGTCAAGAGACAGAACGGGAGCGCAGCTCTGCTCAAGCTGCTTGACAAGCTTTGTCTCGCTTACGGAGAAAACGCCTGCGCTTTCCAGAGAAACGGAGCTTGTGCCGAAAAGAAGTTCGTAATCGCCCTGCTCCAAAACGAAAGCGTAGGGGAAGGCGGTCTTGCCGCCGTCATCGTAAGAGGCGAGGGTGTATTCGTCGGTGGCGAGAGTCAGCTCGCAGCTTTCGCCTGCTGCCAGCAGGGACGTTTTTGCAAAGGCGCAAAGGCTGAGAGCGGCCTTGCCCAGCTTGCCCTGAGGCGCGCGGCAATACAGCTGCACAACTTCGCGGCCTGCCGCGCTGCCAACGTTGGTTACGCGGACGCGTGCCGTGAGATTTTCAAAGGAAATGAGCTCCGTTTTGAACTCGGTGTAGGAAAGGCCGAAACCGAAGGGATAGAGCACGGCTTCGGGCTTAAAGGTGGAGAAATAGCGGTAGCCTACGAAAATGTCCTCTCGGTAATTGACAACTTTTTCGTCGCCGAAGTCGACCGCGGAGGGGTAGTCGGCGTATTCGCGGGCAACGGTGTCTGCCAGCTTGCCGCAGGGATTTACGCGGCCCGTGAGAATGTCCGCTGCACCCGTGCCGCTTTCCATGCCGCCGTTCCATACCGCAACGATGGCGGCAAGGGGATATTTTTCCGTCCAGGCAAGGTCGATGATGTTGCCGATGTTAAGAAGAACTACAACCTTGGAGAACTTTGCCGTTACGCTGTCCAGCAGTTCGACCTCATCGTCGGAAAGGTAGTAAGCGCCCTTTTCAAGCTTCACGTCGAGGGATTCGCCGCAGGTGCGGCCTATGACAACCACGGCGGTATCGCCGAATGCGGCAGCCTGAGCGAGAGTTTCTGCGTCAAGAGGCATCTGCTCGTAGCGCTGGGGCCACATTGCCCAGGGCGCGGGCTCGGGGCGGTGCTCTTCGCACCATGCGGCATACTTTTCCGCAAGGGCGGTGTTGTAGTTGATGCCGCTGTCGGGCAGGGCGTCATAAAGGCTGAGGCTGTAATGCTTCACGACGTCGCCGCCGCTGCCGTAACCCATGTCCATCCACAGCACCTGAGAGGTGCCGAATACGGAAACGGGGCGGCTGCCCAGCGGGAGCGTGCCGTCATTTTTTAAAAGTACGCAGCTTTCCGCCGCAGCGCGGCGGAAAAGCGCGGATATTTCGGGTGCTGCGCCGCTTGCGGCGGCAGGGGAGGAAGCGGCAGCGTTAAGCTCCTGATCCAGAGAAACGATGATATTGTCGTTCATGTTGTAACGTCCTTTCTGTATGGCTGTAAGCTATCAAAAAAGTCCTTGATTATACTTGAACATGGCGTGGAACGCGAAACCCAGGCCTACGATAAGTCCGATGACCAGAAGAACTGTTCCTATCACGGAATACAGACGGGCATCGAAGTGGATGGCGGCGATTGAAAAGGCGCTGTATATCATAATTGCAATGCCCACGATTATCATGCCGCGGCCCACCTCCTTGCCGAAAGGAATTCTGTCCTCTTCGGAAACGCGCTTTCTATGGTAGGAGTGGAGGGTGGAGAGATTGCCTCTCATGTTTGAAATGCCGATGGGGATGAATATGATGCCTATGATGAAAGTAACGATAAACTCGTACATGGAAAAACCTCCTATATTTGATTGCACTCTACTTTATCATATTTTTGCGGCGGCTACAAGCCTTCGGGACTTGAAAGGCGGTGGGATTGAGAGTATATTGAGAATAAATAAATTACGAACGAACGGAGCGGGCGAGGCAATGGAAAGAACTTATACCCCCTTTACGCGGTGGACGGAGAAATCAAAGCAGATCGAGTATACCCGGAGTACGCCTTTGCTGGCGGATGACGGGACCCTGCTGGCCAAAGGCTGGGCGCGCCATAACGTGTTTGAGTATGACAGAACCAAGGTGAAGTCGGGCATAATGAGCCGCAAGGAATGGGATTTTTATCAGATCTCCGACGGAAAGTGCATGGTGCAGCTGAGCTTTGCCAATATAAAGGTGGCGGGATATATTTCCTGCAAATTTGTGGATCTGAGAACGGGCGCTTTGGAAGAGGACATGCAGCTCTTTATAGGCGATAAAATAGCGCCGCCGCCCAAGGGTGATGTTCCCAACCGCTTCAAGCATAAGATAGGCAAGGCGGAGTTTGACTTCAATACCATGGAAACCGAGCGCACCCTTAGTTTCTATTCCGAGCATAACGGTAAGCCTATGGTCTGTGAGTTTAAGATGGATATTCCCGAGGGCCTTGAGAATATGACTACCGTTCTGCCCTTTGACGAGGATAAGTCCCGCTATTTCATGACCACAAAGCAGAACTGCATGCCCTGCGAAGGCAAGTTCGTATGCGGAGATAAAAATTATACCTTCTCCAAAGAGGATACCTTTGCGGTGCTGGATTGGGGCAGAGTAAACACTGTCCATAATATGGTTTGGTACTGGGGCAGCGGCTCAAGCTATATAACCGATGAAAAGGGCGAAAAGCACATTTTCGGCTTCGAGATAACATGGGCCATCGGCAACGAGTCCAACGCCACCGAAACCTGCATTTTCTATGACGGCAAGGTGCATAAGTTCGGTGCGGTGGACGTGGAGACCTTCCCCAAGCCCGATAAATACATGGAGCCCTGGCATATAATCTCCGAAGACGGCAGATTCAACCTTACCATGGAGCCTTTCCATGACCACCACTCCGATATGAATATCGGCATAGCCCGCATGCACTCCCATCAGGTCCACGGTATCTGGAGCGGTGATGTAACGCTGGATGACGGCACGAAGCTGGAGATAAAGGATATGTACGCATTCTGCGAATACGTGGAAAACCGCTGGTAAACATTTTGGCCAATGTGTTTTTGACATTTTCCTGCGGCGGGTTTAATATCTGTGTTAACTAATAAGATTTTGCGGAGGACAGAGATATGAGCAAAGTTAAAAATGAACCCAAGTATAAAAACGGTCTGCTTCAGGCTATCCGTGCTCAGCTGGAGCACAGAGCGTTCTGGCTGTACCTTCTCTGCGACGAAGCTCGCAAGCGCGGCCTTGACCCCAAGGATTTCGGCAGCGCTGCGGTAAAGCGCTGCGGCCTTTCTCAGGGTGCGGGCCTTGTAAAGAAGGGCGGCACCGACAGCCTCAAGGGCCTTAAAAAGACCCTTTTCACCAAGCCTGCTCAGCTGGTTTTTGAGATGAAAGTGCTGGAAAGCACCGACGACAGACTTTCGCTGGACTTCCATTATTGCCCCCTCGTAAAGGCATGGCAGAACGCAGGCTGCAGCGATGAGGAGATAGCCGAGCTTTGCGATATTGCCATGTGCGGCGACCACGGTATCGGAGAATGCTACGGCGCAAAGCTGGAGCTGCCCAAGTGCATAGCCAAGGGCGACGATGTCTGCGCCCTGCGCTACATAAAGAAGTGAGTTTATAACAGTTAATCCTCCTTGTGAGATTTCTCACAAGGAGGATCATTTATATATGCACTGTGCAGAACGGGTGAAGCGTACCATTTATCTGTGCGACAAATTGGAATTTATCCAAATGATTTATTTTCCTCATTCTATATAGCTTTTCAACCTTGCAAAAAGGTCTCCTTGCAGAAAGAAGGTAGTTTCAAAGTGAAGAAATTTATCCGTATTTCTGTCCCACATAAGCATAAGCTTCGGTGGAAACTCATCATCTCCCTCCCAAAACTGAA
>JAFYLI010000038.1 GCA_017537165.1 Oscillospiraceae bacterium
CCCCAAAAGTAAAGCTTTTGAGAAAATTTCTCAAAAATTTGTATCCAATTGACATGTATGCCCGCGCTGGGCTATAATTTAAATTACACCGCATCAAAAAACATGTCATTGCGAGGAGCGTCAGCTTAACCTTCCCCTTGAGGGGAAGGGGGACCACGAAGTGGTGGATGAGGTGTATGCTTTGCACTGAATTTGCTACCCTGCATATCATCGGAGCGTCGAGGGCGACGCTCCCTACAATCTTCTCAATTCTTCGGAGGTGCTCCTATGCGAGAAAATCCTTTCCGTCCCGGCGACCGCGCCGTACATTTCAAGCGCCTGCTGGCCGATGCCGAAACGCTGGCTGCTCAGCCAACCCTCTATCTTTACGAAATAATCGGCGAGGCCGAGCACACCGAAACCGGTGAAACGCTCATGGTCTACCGTCCTCTTTACGGCGAGCCGAAGCTCTACGCCCGCCCGCTGGAAATGTTTCTGTCCGAAACCGACAGGGAGAAATACCCCGAAGCGGAGCAGAAGTACCGCTTTGAAAAATACGAAGATAAATAAAATTTAAAATAAACGGAGGTTATCATCATGACATTCATGGAGCTTGCAAAGTCCCGCTATTCCGTCCGCGGCTTCTCCGACGCACCCGTCGAGGAAGAGAAGCTTGCCGCTATCCTTGAGGCAGGCCGCATCGCACCCACCGCCTGCAACAATCAGCCTCAGCACATCTACGTTGCCAAGAGCGCGGATGCCATCGCAAAGCTGAGAACCATCTCCCCCTGCACCTACAATTCCAATCTCATCCTCATCGTATGCTACGACACCGCTGTTCAGGCCGCTCACTTCGGCGAGCAGGATGCTTCCATCGTCTGCACCCACATGATGCTTGAAGCATGGGAGCAGGGCGTCGGCTCCTGCTGGGTCGGTATGTTCAACGCCGAGGAGCTGGTAAAGGCATTCGATCTGCCCGAAAACATCCGCCCCATTGCTCTGCTGCCTCTCGGCTACGCAGCCGAGGGCGTTCAGCCCGCACCTCTCCACACCGCATACAGAGATTACGCAGCCACTATTACCGAGCTGTAAGATCCAAAAGCATAGCAAAAGCCACTGCCCGCAGGCAGTGGCTTTTATCATTATATCATCAGTTCGCTGACAAGTTCTGCGTATTCGGCAGGATCCTCGATCTTTGCGTCGGAAAGGAGCAGGGACTGGAAGTACAGCAGCTTGGCGTACTTGGCGGCTCTGTCCTTATCGCTCTCGTAGGCGGCCTTCAGTGCATCGAACACCTTATGCTCACCGTTGAGCTCCAGCACGCGCTCGGCCTTGACCTTTTCGCCCGCGCCGGGAACGCTGTTGAAATATCTTTCCATTTCAAGGCTGATGGGTCCCTGAACACCGAGGCAGACAGCGGAATTCTTCAGCTTATGAGAAAGCTTTACGGCAGCGACCTCACCGTTGAGGCTATCCTTAACGAAGTCCAGAAGCTCCTTGTTATCGGCTTCCTTCTTCTCGGTCTCTTCCTTATTCTCTGCGCTCTCGATGCCCAGATCCTCGGCGTTTACGCTGCGCAGCTCCTTGCCGTCGTACTCGCCCAGCATGTTCATTACGAACTCGTCGGGATCCTCGGTGAGGTAGAGAATACCGTAACCCTTTTCGCGGATAGGCTCAGCCTGAGGCAGCTTATCCAGCTTGCCGACGCTTTCGCCGCAGGCGAAGTAAATGTACTTCTGCTCCTCGGGCATCTCCTTGACGTAATCGGCCAGTGAAACCATCTTGCCCGCTGCGGAAGAATAGAACATGAGCAGATCCTTGAGCAGCTCGCGCTTCATGCCGTAGTTGGCAAGGATGCCGTACTTCAGCTGCAGGCCGAAGCTCTTATAGAACTCGCCGTAGGTCTCGGGTTCGTCCTCCATGAGCTTTTTCAGCTCGGACTTGATCTTCTTCTCGATGTTGCCTGCAATGGTCTTGAGCTGGCGGTCATGCTGGAGCATTTCGCGGGAAATGTTCAGAGAAAGATCCTGAGAGTCGACCACGCCTCTTACGAACTGGAAGCACTCGGGCAGCAGATCCTTGCACTTGTCCATGATCATAACGCCGCTGGCGTAAAGCTGCAGGCCTGCTTCGTAGTCGCGAGAATAGTAGTTATAGGGCGCATTCTTGGGAATGAACAGCAGTGCCTTATAAGATACGGCACCTTCGGCGCTGATGCGGATGACCTTAACGGGGTCGTCTGCGTCGTGGAACTTCTCCTTATAGAATGCGATGCAATCCTCGTCGGAAACCTCGCTCTTTGCGCGCTGCCAGATGGGAACCATGCTGTTGATGGTCTCTTCCTCGGTATAGGTCTCCCACTTGCTCTTCTTATTGCCGTTCTCGTCCAGCTCATCGGTCTCGATGTTGCGGCTCTTGGAGATATTCATCTTAATGGGATAGCGAACGTAGTCGCTGTACTTCTTGACAAGGCCGCGCAGGCGGTAGCTGTCAAGGAATTCGCCGTAGTTCTCTTCCTCGCTGTCGGGCTTGACGGTAAGGATTATCTTGGTGCCGTGCTCTGCCTTCTCGCAGGGAGTGATGGTATAGCCGTCTGCTCCTTCGGATTCCCATGCGTTGGCCTCGTCGGAGCCGTAGGCGCGGGACTCAACGCGAACCTTATCGGCAACCATGAATGCGGAGTAGAAGCCTACACCGAACTGACCGATAATGTCGATGCCGCTCTCTTCCTTCTTCTCCTCGTCGATTTCCTTCTTGAACTGCAGGGAGCCGGACTTGGCGATAACGCCAAGATTCTTTTCCAGCTCTTCGGCGGTCATACCAATACCGTTATCGCTGACGGTGATGGTGCGCTCGGCGGCGTCAACTTCAACCTTGATGCAGAAGTCGCCGCGGCTCATGCCTACGCCCTCATCGGTGAGCGCCTTGTAGCAAAGCTTGTCGATAGCGTCGCTGGAGTTGGAGATAAGCTCACGCAGGAAAATTTCCTTGTGGGTATATATAGAGTCGATCATAAG
>JAFYLI010000004.1 GCA_017537165.1 Oscillospiraceae bacterium
GCGATGAGCTTCTTTCAAAGTGAGCTTATCATTCTGCAGATTATTTCGTCCGCAATATATTTCAACTCCGCTTCTGGATACAAAACGCATAGGTCTGGAATCCGGCGTTTTCATTTTCTTTTTCGTCTGTTCCCTAATATACCCCGTTTCGGTCAGCTCTTGCCTTATATCCGCAATATCCTTTATTCCATCGGCACGGGCAAGTTCTTCCAGTACGCTTTCAAAATATTCAAGTTCTTTTTCGGCATTATCTATCTGCTCGGTAAGGTACTTCTCCGCATTTTTCGCCTTGGTATACAGCTTATAATATTTCGCAGCATTATTCTGTGGCGAAAGCTTCGGATCAAGAGGAATTTCTATATCTTCATAATTCTCCGAATAGAAATTCTGCGCTATAAGGCTCTTCGCACCGCGTTCCATACGGTAGAGATTAGCTTTTATAAGATCACCGTATTCCCTAAGCTGCTCTCTGTCGAAGGTAGCCTTCAGTTCTTCCATCTGAACAGCAAGTTTTCTTGCCGTTCTGTCGCGAAGATTCTTTACAGTCTTTTGAATAGCCTGCGCCCTCTGTGCCACATGGTCAAGACGCTCACGCTCTGTATAAAAGGCATCAAGAAGCTCAGAAAATTTCTCAAAACTGCTTATCTTATATGCACTCTCATACTGCTTCACCCAGAAGCAATAAATATCCTTAGGCTTATCAGCGTCGCTTAGCATGCAAGGGGTAAAACGGCGATTTTCAACTGCGGCTGCGAATGCATTTCGTGCCGCCAAAAGTTTTCCGTCTTCTATTTCCCCAATTCGCAGGGAACTGTTTCCGCAAGCAGCATATACTATTTCCCTTGCTCCCAGTGGCGATATTCCGCAAAATGCTTCTATCAGCCATTTATCTGCATTACGTTCCATCGGAGCATTCTTCAGCATGACAGCGAATTCCTCATCACTGCAGCCAAGAAGTTCGGGTTTATCAGGCTTTGGAGGCAGGTGATAAAACATTCCCGGCAAAAGCTGTCTTTTCTCCGACATTTCCGCATCAACCTTGCGGAAGCAATCTATAATGCGGTTCTCCTCATCCGTGAGAATAAGATTCGAATGATTACCCAGCATTTCGCATTTGAGGTGTCTTCTTACGGAAACACCCATTTCATCATAAGCGCTCAACTCAATATCCAGCATTCTCTCTGCAGACGGTTGAGTTACCGAGACGATTTTGGCTCCCGTAAGATGCTTGCGCAGAAGCATACAGAACATCGGCGGAGTCTGCGGATTTTCGCGGCTTATAGCGGTAAGATGGACTCTCGCACTGCCGCTGCCTGATGATATAAGCAATTTACAGTTTCCTCGCGCACCACGAAGACTGAGAATAAATACATCCTTTTCGGGCTGCTGCACCTTATCTATTTTCATCTCGGCAATATCGCTGTTAAGTTCGTATGCAAGTCCCGAAATACAAACTGCGTCAAGCGGCATTTTAGTCCCTCCAATCCTAATAAAGCCGGGAAAATTCGTTTTCCCGGCTTTATAGTTACTCTTCGATTATCTTGTTGGTTATTGCTTCGAACAGTTCGTTCAAGCGTTCTTTATCACCTTTAAGCCAGAGCCATCCGAAAAGCGCTTCGAAACCCGTAGCTGCATGGTAATCGGCAATACTCATATGCTTGGGAACCGAGTTCACACGAGTATTTCTTCCCCGCTTATATACGCTCAGTTCATCATCGGTCAGCTGAGATTCAATAATTTTCACAAACTCAGCCTGCGCCTTTGCATTTACGATACCAACCGTATCTTTATGAAGACTTCCCGAAGTTGCCTTACCGCCACCGGCCAGCCATGAGCGCACCATCAACTCAAAGACGGCGTCACCGACATGAGCCAGAGCAAGACTACTAAGTGTCCCGAGCTGTTCTCTATCCAGATGCTGAGAAAAGTTATCTGTCAAGCCTTAGCCCTCAAGTGCCTGCTTGATATCAGCAATGATATCATCAGCATTCTCAATACCAACACTAAGACGGATAAGGTCTGCGGTAACACCTGCTTCGATAAGCTCTTCATCGTTCATCTGTCTGTGAGTGGTGGTCGCAGGATGCAGTACGCAGGTACGTGCATCAGCAACGTGAGTAACGATAGCAGCCAGCTGCAGACGGCTCATGAACTTGCTTGCGCCTTCCTTGCCGCCCTTAACGCCAAAGGAAATAACACCGCAGGAACCGTTGGGCATGTACTTCTGTGCAAGATCATAATACTTGTTGCCCTTGAGACCACAGTAGTTGATCCAGCTTACATTGGGATGATTCTCAAGGAATTCAGCTACCTTCTGTGCATTCTCGCAATGTCTGGGCATACGTACATGCAGGCTCTCAAGGCCAAGATTGATCATGTATGCATTCATAGGAGCCTGGCCGCAGCCGAAGTCACGCATAAGCTGAGCAGTTGCCTTGGTTATATATGCCTTTTCAAGGCCAAACTTCTTGGTATATACAACACCGTGGTAGCTGTCATCGGGAGTGGTGAGGCCGGGATATTTCTCTGCATGAGCATCCCAATCGAATTTACCACTGTCAACTATTACACCGCCAACAGTACCGGCATGACCATCCATATATTTGGTGGTGGAGTGGGTTACGATATCTGCACCCCATTCAATGGGTCTGCAGTTCACGGGAGTTGCAAAGGTATTGTCGATCATAAGGGGTACACCGTGAGCGTGTGCGGTCTTTGCAAACATTTCGATATCAAGCACGCAAAGAGAAGGATTGGAAATGGTTTCACCAAATACGAGCTTGGTGTTTTCCTTAAATGCAGCGTTGAGTTCTTCCTCAGTGCAGTCAGGAGATACAAAAGTAACCTCAATACCCATCTTCTTCATGGTAACGGAGAAGAGGTTAAAAGTTCCACCGTAAATCTGGGAAGAGCTGATAATATGGTCACCGCAGCTGCAGATATTGAAAACTGCTATAAAGTTTGCGGCCTGACCGGAAGAAGTAAGCATAGCTGCGCTACCGCCTTCAAGAGTTGCTATCTTGGCAGCAACCATATCGCAGGTGGGATTCTGAAGACGGGAATAGAAATAACCTTCAGCTTCAAGGTCAAACAGTTTGCCCATCTCTTCGCCGGTTTCGTACTTGAAAGTAGTGCTCTGAATAATAGGAATTACTCTGGGTTCGCCGGATTTGGGGGTATATCCAGCCTGAATACAATTAGTTTCGATTTTGTAGCTCATAATTTTCGCCTTCTTCATAAAATTAATTATTCAATAATCAAATCAATATACTGCGCAATGTTTTCTACGTACTTTTCACCGTCAACAATGACAGTTACCTGCTGTGCAACTCCGCTGTCCATTATAGCCGCAGCTATAGCAAACGAGGCCTTCTCTATACTATTAGAGTTTCCTTCTGCAAGCAGAGCAGCGCTCAGGTTTACAGTGCACAATCCGTTCAGGGTTTCAATACTTTCCAATTGCAATGCATTCGGAATCAAATTTACGTATCCGCCTATATCGTGCAGGGCCAAAATGTATTTTACGATACTCTCCTCTACCGACATTTCGGTATCTCTACGGATAACTACCGGAGTCTTCACCATTTTCTCCCGCTCTACATTGCCCAGATATACGGTAGCAAAATGATTTGAAACCTCATGAGGATAATAGACGATATCATCAAACGCTGTAAAGCTATCCTTGATATCTATGTACTCATATCCTCTCGCATTCTTCCCTTCTACTTGAAAACGTACGGACATTACATCATCAAGTTCCGCAAGAGAATTTACAATGGAGTAAATCGTCATTCTCTGCCCAGCTGCTGTTCCCGGACGGTTATCAACAAACTCTGAAGAAAAGTTGATTGTGCATACTCCATTTTTTATATCAGCCGACAGCAATTTCGTTCCATCAGGTATAGATGGCTGTAACCCATCGGTCTGCGTAGATTTTATAAGTTCCTCAACAACATACTCTGCAAGTGATACATCTTGTCCTACTGTGAGAACACGATTTTCCGTATTAAGGTAGTAATTATTGCCGTCTGGGAAATAAAGTTTGATTTGCTTTTCAAACTGATTGGTTTCCGTGTCTTCAATTATCATCATTTTGACAGACAGCATTTCTTCTACAAGCTTACCGTCCACATAGATATTTAAGCTTTCAATCTCACTGATACCGCAGAGCGTAAGAGTAAGGCAGCATTTAAGTGTAGCCTTCTCAAGCTCATTGAGCAAAAGATATGCCGGAGAAAGAGTTACATCAATAACACTGTCATTGAGTTCATAGGAATAAATCCGAGTGCCTTTTACAAGCGCGGAACGCAACCCGCTCTCGTTAGGAGGACTGCCAAGATATATCAGTGCATTGTTTACCAAATCCTCATTATCGGTAAGGTGATAGTCTACGGCTTCTATATACTTATCGTTACTTTCATAAGCACCGCTATTGATATAGTATACCTTCAAGTTGCCTTTATCACTCTTATCTTCTTTAAGTGAACAAGCTGACAAACTCATTATAACGGCACACAATGTCAAGAACGTAACTATTTTTTTAAGCATGGTCATCCTCCTTATAGCAAGGGAACGACACCATAAAACGAGTTCCGCCAACTTCACGTCTGAAAGCTTCAACGCTGCCGCCATGCTTCTCTACGGTATCCTTAACTATAGAAAGACCAAGTCCGCTGCCGCCAACATCACTGTTTCTGGCTTTATCTACGCGGTAAAAACGGTCGAAAATATGTGGCAGATCCTCTTGCGGGATGCCAACGCCCGTATCGTCGATGATAAGGTTTACCATGCTTTCTTTCATGTACAGAAATACTTTTACATTTCCGCCGACAACATTGTACTTTATTGCATTTTCAACAAGATTGAAAACGATTTGGTGGATATCATCCGAGTTAGCCCAGATAATACAATTATCCTCCAGCTCACAACCGACCGTTACGTCTTTGTTCTCAGCCAAAGTCCTGAGCATTTTCATAGACTCGTTTATAACCTGTCCGACATCCACTGCGTTCTTAATTTCCTGACGCTTTACGTCAAGCCTTGTAAGCTCGAGCAGTTTCTCGGTTATACGGGTAAGGCGTTCAGCCTCTTGACCAATGTCCACAACGAATTCGCGAAGTAATTCGGGCGGAATATTGTCATTCTGAACTATACTGTCCGACAGCAGGCGTATGCCCGCAAGCGGTGTCTTTAACTCGTGGGAGGCATCGGAAACAAAGCGTTGGCGCAGTTCTTCCGTTTTCTGCAATCTGTCTGTAAGCGCATTAAATTCTCTGGACAATTCGTCCAACTCGTCATTTCCCTTTACATCGATCCTGCTGCCGTAGTTTCCTGCTGCAACGCCTTTGATCGCGCGAACAATAGACCTGAGGCGACCGTTAAGGAACGCCGACAGGAAAAATGCCAGCAAGATAGCCAGTACAAATACACCTATCGAAATTTTACCGAGGTTACCACGAAGCGCCATAACGAGTTCTGCCTCTTCGGTAGAATACTCATATATATATACCGCGCCAAGATTCTTACCGCGATACATTATCGGCTGAGAAGCACGACTTTTCGTTGCCTCCGAGGTAAACTCATAAGAGAATGACGATTTCCCTTCAAGTGCCGACAGTATTTCAGGCAAAAGGGCATACTTTCCCTTATTACCTTCGTTATCGCTGCTGTCATAAAGCACGGTAGCAGAGGTATCGGTAATTATAATGCGGGTAAGATTCATGTCACCAATCAGGTACATAACCTTTTCCACATCGTCTGCGCTGAGCTTTCCCAAAGGGGCAAGTGATGACGCTATAACCGATTCCTGGTTCTGCATCTCACTCTTCTTCGATTCATAGAGCATGGTTCTCATATTTATGACAGGATAAATATTAGTCATAATAAGGCATGCCACTATTATCATTATATAGCCTACAGCATACTTAAACAGTACGCTGCCTAAGCTCAACCATCTCGGCTTAATCCTTGAAATAATAGCCAACTCCCCACTTGGTCATGATCTTCTCAGGCTCGGCAGGAATTATCTCGAGCTTTTCACGAAGTCTTCTAATGTGGACATCGACAGTTCTTATATCACCCTGATAATCGTATCCCCAAATTATAGAAAGCAGATTCTCTCTGCTGTATACCTTTCCGGGATTCTTCATAAGCAATTCTATAAGATCAAACTCTTTTGCAGTAAGTTCGACCTCAGTACTCTCTCTGAAAGAGGTTCTGCGTTCGGTGTCTATCTTAATATGATCGCTTGTAAGAACATTGGCACTGACAGCCTGTTCGATCATAGAAGATCTTCTGAGAAGCGCTCTTACTCTTGCCTTAAGTTCAAGAATATTGAAGGGCTTGGTAATATAGTCATCAGCACCATACTCAAAGCCAATGATTTTATCGGTATCTTCACTCTTTGCAGTAAGCAGGATTATAGGCACCTTTGAAAATTCTCTGATACGCATGCAAGCCTCAAGACCATTGAGCTTAGGCATCATTACGTCCATTATGATAAGGTTGAAATCTTCATTACGTGCCAGCTCAACAGCTTCTTCGCCATCGTAAGCAGCATCCACTTTATAACCTTCGTTTTCAAGGTTGAATGTTATACCTTTAACCAACAGTTTTTCGTCATCAACAACAAGAATTCTCATTTCTCCATCTCCTCCTGGTTCTGATCGTTAACACATATACTATCTTTTATTTTTTCATAAATGCCCGTACCAATACCCGAAACATCCATAAGATTATATCTGCTTTGGAACTCTCCGTACTCTTCGCGGTACTCTACTATTCGTGCCGCCAAAGCAGGCCCGATGCCCGGAAGCGACTCCAATTCGGCAGCGGTAGCGGTATTGATATTGACAAGCGGATTATTATTGACATCTTCCTGCTCTGCCGGTGTTTCATTCTCCGGAGCAGGGTGCGCAGTTTCCTCTACGCTAACGGTATACGTATCGGTAAACTTTTGAAAATCCATCTTCGCCTTAAAATAGCCCATACTGAAGCTAAGTACAGTAATTATCATGGCCGCAGATATGATTATCAATGTCTTTAAAGTTACCGAAGTTCTCATTTCACAGCACCGTTTACATCTGCCAATAATATTATCCAAAGCGGTATGTAGCCCTTGCATTTCCTGCGGTTTTATTGATATAATGAATTGCCGTCCTGGAAATGTAAAAGCACATTCTGCGGGATGGATCATTATTTGACCTAACAAACAATCCAACCACCCTATTATGGTATTATATCACATTTTTCGGAGTTTGCCATGAAAAAATACAAATTCTTTTCATTAATATTGATAATTTGCGCTTTATTCTCAATTTTTTCCCTCCCTGCAGCTGCAATAGACCAACCTATCGTCGAGGCACGTGCAGCCATTCTCGTAAATGCAGACAGTGGTGAGGTATATTACGAGATGAATGCAGATACTCCGCTCCCCCCTGCCAGCATAACCAAGGTAATGACTGCTCTGCTTGCATTGGAAGCAATCGAGCGCGGTGATATTTCCCTTGACGATATGGTTACCGCCTCCAACACATCGCACAATGACCTCACTCTTGACGGCAGCAGCCAAAACATCGTTCCCGGCGAAACTATGAGTCTTGAAGGTCTGCTTTACTGTATGCTGGTAAGTTCAGCCAACGAGGCCTGCAATATCATAGGCGAGCACGTTACCGGAGGCAGTATTTCCGCTTTTATAAAACTCATGAACACCCGCGCAGCAGAGCTTGGCTGCACCAATACTCACTTCGTTAATGCTCACGGTCTGCCCGCTGAGGAACAGTACTCAACTGCAAGAGATATTTCTTTGATTTCAGCAGCGGCTCTCAAGTATCCTCTGTTTGTAGAAATCGTAAACACGGTATACAAAGAACTCCCCGCCACAAATAAAGCCGACTCCAGATATTTGATGAATACCAATTACCTCATCAATCCCGACCGCACTCAATATTATTACAGCGAAGCACGCGGCATAAAGACCGGCAGCACCCAGGCGGCCGGACAGTGCCTTACCTCTTATATAGTTAAAGACGACATAACCGTAATCTCCGTTCTTCTGGGCTGTGATTTAGTAGAACTTGACGGCGGCGGCACCGAGGTAAAAAGTTTCACCCAAACTAAAAAGCTGATGCAGTGGTTCCTTAACAGCTACAGCATGAAAACCATAATCAGCACGAAAGATCTTATATGCGAAGTTCCCGTTGATATGGCAGAGGGCACCGACTCCGTGGTTGCCCGCCCCGCAGAAGACGTGGCTATGCTCCTTCCCTCCGATATTGATCCGACAACATTTGAACGCAGCCACATAATATACAGCCAGCAGGAAGGTTCTTCTCCCCTTGTTGCTCCTGTAAACGCAGGCGATAAAGTCGGTGAAATAAGTTTCGTCTATAACGGCCAAACCTATGGCCCAATACCACTGGTCGCCAATACCTCCGTTGCGCTTTCCAAGTTGGCTCACTTCAAATCCGAAGTCAGCAACACTTTGGACAAGACTTGGGTAAAATGGACCATCATCGGACTGATAATCGTAATCGTTATCTACATAGCATTGATCATACGATACAATGCCATACGCAGACGCCGCAGAAAGGCTGCTCATGAAGCCGCCAAACGCAAGCAGGCAAGCGGTTCAAATCCTTTTAAGTAAACAACATCAAACGCCTCCTGTTCATAAACAGGAGGCGTTTTTAACATGAAAAAAGGTGCAGCCAAAAGCTGCACCTTTTTAATCTCAAATTATTCAGCCTCAGCGTTTGCCTTAGCCTCTTCAACGATCTTCTGCTGTACGTTTGCGGGAGCATCCTCGTAACGAACAAAGCTGAAGGTGAAGGAACCACGGCCCTGAGTCATGGAACGCAGGTCGATGGTATAGGTGCTCATCTCAGCCATGGGAACCTCAGCCTCGATGATCTGCTCGCCACCCTCGGTGGGATTCATGCCCATAACGCGACCACGACGCTTGTTGAGGTCACCAATAACGTCACCCATGTAGTTATCGGGAACAGTAACCTTCAGTTCACCGATGGGCTCCATGATAACGGGGTTAGCCTCGATAAGAGCAGCCTTATAAGCCAGCTGAGCTGCGGTCTTGAAGGCTATTTCGGAAGAGTCAACGGGATGGTAAGAACCATCGTACAGAACAGCCTTCAGGTTAACAACGGGATAACCTGCGAGAGGACCGTGTACGCAAGCTTCTCTCAGACCCTTTTCAACTGCGGGGAAGAAGTTCTTGGGAACGGAGCCGCCGAATACTTCTTCTGCGAATACCAGATCTTCTTCATCGAAGTTGGGCTCGAAGCGGATCCAAACATCACCGAACTGGCCGCTACCACCGGACTGCTTCTTATGGCGGCCCTGCTTCTGAACGGTCTTGCGGATCTTCTCACGATAAGGTACGCGAGCGGTGCTGAGCTCTGCCTCAACGTTGAAGCGGCTCTTCAGCTTGCTTACCAGAACGTCAACCTGCATATCGCCGGCTGCGGAGAGAACCATCTGATGGGTCTCGGGATTGTTTACGAAGGTGAAGGAAGGATCTTCTTCATTCAGTCTGTTAAGACCCTGAGCGATCTTATCTTCCTGACCACGAGTCTTGGGAGCGATAGCTACGGAGTAGCCGGGCTCAGCAAAGGCAATGTTCTTGAGTTCAACAACCTTACGAGCATCGCAAAGAGTATCGCCGGTCTTTACCTTGTCCATCTTAGCAATAGCGCCAATGTCACCGCAGGTAAGTTCCTTAACTTCAGTTGCCTTCTTACCGCGCATGGTGTACAGACGGCCGAGCTTCTCGGTAGCGCCGGTACGTGCATTAACCATGGGCATATCGGCGGTGATGGTACCGGAAAGGACCTTTACGAAGGAGTACTTGCCGTACTGATCGGAAACGGTCTTGAAAACGAAAGCAGTGGGAACACCACCGGGAGAAACAACGAACTCTTCGCTGTCGCCACCCTGAGTGGTTGCCTTATGATGGTTGCCTTCAGCGGGGTTGGGCAGCAGGTCAACGATGTTATCCATGAGCATGAGGGAACCCATGCAGTTAACAGCGGAACCGCAAAGTACGGGGAACAGGGACAGGTCACGAACACCTGCACGGAGACCCTGGATCATTTCAGCATAAGTAAAGTCTTCGCCGCCGAAGAACTTCTCCATGAACTCTTCGCTGGTCTCAGCAACGGACTCCTTGAGAGCGTCGTTGAACTCGGCAATAACGTCAGCCTTGTCAGCGGGAACTTCGATCTCAACACGCTTGAGATTCTGCATCTCGTATGCGCGCTTATTGAGAACGTCGATGATACCGGTAACCTTCTTGTCGGCATTCCAAATGGGAACAACAACGGGAGCTATCTTCTTGCCGAAACGCTCGCGCAGTGCTTCGAAAGTAGCATTGTAGTCGCTGTTGTCTTCGTCGGTCTTGGAAATATAAATGAAGCGGGGCATATTACGCTCTTCGCAGTACTTCCAAGCCTTCTCGAGGCCAACGGAAACGCCGTCCTTAGCGGAGCAAACGATAACTGCTGCGTCAGCTGCACGGAGAGCAGCTACAGCCTCACCTGCAAAGTCAAATGCACCGGGAGTATCCAGAACATTGATGCGGCAGCCCTTATAGTCAAGGGGAGCAACAGCAGTGGTCAGGGATATCTGGCGCTTGGTTTCTTCAGGATCATAGTCGCAAACGGTGTTGCCGTCAGCGGCACGGCCCATACGATCAATGGCGCCGGTAATGTAGAGCAGGCTCTCGGTCAGAGCGGTCTTACCGCTGCCGCTGTGGCCCAGCAGGCAGAGGTTACGAATGTTTTGAACAGAATAACTCATATCAAAATTTCCCTTCTTTAAATTCACGTGCAAACCGTGGTAATTTCAAATCATGAAATAAATTATACACTATAATCTTTTAAATTACAACTATTTTTAACATAATGCATAAAAACTTTAGAATGTTGCTATAAGATACCCCGATATTGCCCAAAGGAGCATATATGTGAGCAGGTGTGCTGCCGATGCAGCGACGAAGGATCCGCCGGCAAACATCAGTAACATCAAAATCATACCGATAAACGTACCGGCCAACGTAATACCCAGGGCAAACTTTGTTGCCGATACTATTCTTCTTCCGCAGCGGACAAGCTCGGCATAGTGGTTGATTCCCTCTCGGCTCATAATTGCGGCAGGAACACCGTTTTGTTCTCCGCTTTGGGACAATTCATATCGCGCAGCAAAAGTAGTGAACTCACCCTCTGCAAGAGGTATCTTGAATTTATTTCGTATCAACGTTGGATTAACGTTGAAATCTCTTATTGCAAAGATAGGCGTAATTTTGGAATGGAGCATATTTATGAGTGCCGACTGCACCGCATCGGAGGGCAGGTAGTTTATTATAAAAACACCTGCGAGTTCCCCATCTATGGCGCTGAATATAGCATTCTTAATATCAAGGTTTTGCGGCAAACGTATGCCCATCAAATTCATAAATGCCGATGAGCCTACCCAAACCTTGCTACCCTTGATATAAGCACCGATACCGCCGCTTTCATAGCAAGAAAACTCTTCAACGCGATAAAGGCTGCAGGCATATTCTCTCATCAGTTCGGCAAATATCTTTGATGTACCCGCACCGGACGCAACAACAAGGCTGCCCGTATACGCTATAACCTTTTCTTCCGAAATGGGCGCCACAATTTTCAGGCCGTTCAAAGTCATGCAGTTTTCCGGGAAAATATCAAGGTCTTTTACAACCATACCCACTGCACGCTTCATATCGCAAGCACCCTTCCAGCCTGCAATCGCAGCACCGTGATTAAAGATGCTCTTAACTGCCACGAAGAAAGGTTGATTGAATATCATCAGTGCGCCAAAGGCCGCCGTAACAGCAGTCAAACCGGAAAGACAGTGAACAAATGCTTCCTTGCCGTTCATTCGTGCGCATACGCCCGCAAACACAACTGCTGCCGCGAGAAGGATCGGTGCCAAACGATTATACGCAGCTTCAGCTGCATCGCGCTCCGTACTCTTATCAACAAAACCTTTTGCTGAACCGAGATTTTTGGTAATTACCGCACCTTCATCAGCCTTTTCCCATTCAGCCGAAACAACGGTAGGTACTTTTGTCTGTGCCGCCATCTTAAACGTAAGATTGAAAGCTTTGCGGCCCTTCAGCGTTCCCCACATAGCACCGAATATCGAGAAAGCTGCCGCAGCACAATAAGGCGCACCAAACTCCACCGTGCCAAACACGGTTTGGGATATAACGTCAGCCAAAGCAAACACACCGGATGCTACCGCCAACGTCTCCGCTCCAAACTTACCGCGGAAGGGATTCATAACACCCATAACGACTATATCAAGCGCTATAAGCATTACTATCAGCAAGCCGCCTCCAAGAACGATATTGTGCAAAAAGCCATCGCTTATTGCTGCGTTCAGATTCACCAGCTTGTCCGATGCAAACGTAACATACGTCATAATAATACACAGTATGAAAACCGGTATCATTCTCAGGCGGAGCGATTCGATTCCGGAACCGTAAACTCTCTGCGCATCGGTTGGAGAAAGTTCCTTATGAGGTACAGGTTCTTTATCCTCTACCTTTTCGGCAGCTCGTTTCGTTTTAATTTTCTGCTTACGCTCGCGGCGCTCCCGCTCTTTTTTAATAGTCTTTTCAGCATCTGCACTCAGCTCTTCGTCAGGAACATCTCTTGAATACTTACCTACTCCAAAGAATTCCTGCTCATCCTCAGTGAGTTCTCTGTGAGAGAACATGGCAGACTGCTTAACCTCTACCTCGGACACACGCTGAAGTTTTTCTTCAACCTCGCGTATTCCCTTCTCTATTCCGCTTTTTGCTTTGCGTTCTTTAGGAGGCAAGGGTTCCTTTTTTACGATTTCGCCGCGTCGCGGTTTAACTTTTTTCTTGGGGGCAGCCTCTGTTCGTTCAGCTGCAACTTGCTCGGGCACTTCTCCGGGAATTTCCGAAAGCGCGGTTTCCGGCGCGCTTACATGGGTATACTCTTCTATTATAGCTCGCGCCTGCTTTTCCAGTTCATCCTTTGAAAGTCGGCTTTCACCTGCAATAAACGCACTGCCCTTGTATTCCGCCAGGATAGACTCCAGGGAATAATCATCGTCATCCATATTATCAAAGCCAAAAATATCCTCGTCAAAAGACATCAATTATTCCCTCCTTTCCCGACGTAATGGGCGGGAGCTTTGCCCGCCCATTTATCTTAAATTAAATACTTCTTTGACGCACGGCCTCGTAAAGCATTATCGCAGCTGCAGCGGATGCATTAAGCGAAGACACTTTTCCGTGCATAGGGATAGATACTTTGAAATCGCAATTTTCAGCTACAAGACGGCTCATGCCTTCGCCCTCGGAACCGATAACGATAGCGGCAGCGCCCTTAAGGTCAGCCTGCCAAAGGCCGGTATCCGCATCGGCTGCAGTGCCGAAAATCCATACGCCTGCATCCTTGAGCTTATCCATAGCAGCATTTATATTTGCCACTCTTGCAACCGCCATATGTTCAACTGCACCTGCAGAGGTCTTTTCAACAATGGCGGTAATACCTGCACTGCGGTGCTTAGGTATAATGATACCGTGTGCACCGGCAGATTCAGCAGTTCTGATAATTGCACCCAAGTTATGCGGGTCGGATATCTCATCACAGATTACGATAAGGGGCTTCTCCCCTCTTTCCGCAGCTATATTCAGTATCTCCTCAACTGTGGAATACTCTCGAACTGCGGCAACAGCAATAACACCCTGATGCGCATGAGTTTCGCTCATGAAATCCAGCTTACGTCTGTCGACTTCGGAAACAACCGCGCCGGCTGCTCTTGCCTTGGAAGCGATAAACTTCAAAGACTTATCAGCTTCACCTCTGACAATATAAACCTTATCAATGGTTCTGCCGGCTTTGAGCGCCTCCATTACGGCATTTTTGCCTTCTATTTTACTTTCGTTAATTCTTTTCTCGTCCATCACTTGATATACTTCTTCAGTTCTTCAGCCTTATCGGTACGCTCCCAAGGCAGATCTACATCGGTTCTGCCGAAGTGACCGTATGCAGCGGTTGCGCTGTAAATGGGATTTCTAAGACCAAGATTGTTGATGATGCTTGCGGGGCGAAGGTCAAAATTCTCCTTGATGATCTCAGCAAGCTTTTCCTCGGAAACTACACTGGTGCCATAGGTATCAACCAGAACAGATACGGGAGATGCAACACCGATAGCGTAAGCAACCTCGATCTGAACCTTCTTTGCAAGACCTGCGGCAACAATGTTCTTTGCTATGTAACGGGACATATATGCAGCACTGCGGTCAACCTTGGTAGGATCCTTACCGGAGAATGCGCCGCCGCCGTGAGCTGCCATACCGCCGTAGGTGTCAACGATGATCTTTCTGCCGGTAAGACCGGAGTCTCCAACGGGGCCACCGATTACGAAACGGCCGGTGGGGTTAACGAGCATCTTGGTGTTCTCGTCAAGAAGCTCTGCGGGCAGAGCAGCCTTGATAACCTTCTCGATAATCTCCTTACGCAGATCTTCGAGGGTGATTTCGGGGTCATGCTGAGTAGAAACGACAACGGTATCGATTCTTACAACTTCGCCCTTCTCACCGTACTCAACGGAAACCTGACCCTTACCGTCAGGACGAACCCAAGGAAGCTGACCATTCTTTCTTACCTCTGCCAGCTTGCGGGTAAGTTCGTGAGCATAGTAGATGGGAGCGGGCATAAGTACGGGGGTTTCGTCACATGCGAAACCAAACATCATACCCTGGTCGCCTGCGCCAACGAGGTCTGCAGGATCTTCGCCGTTTTCTTCCTTATACTCCATGGAGCTGTCAACACCCATTGCGATGTCTGCACTCTGCTTGTCGATGTGAACGAGAACTGCACAGTTGTCGCAGTCAAAGCCGTACTCGGGCTTGGTGTAACCGATCTTTCTTACAGTTTCTCTTACTACTGCGGGAATATCAACATTTGCGCTGGAAGTGATTTCACCCATTACCAATACCATACCGGTGGTAGTGATGGTCTCACAAGCTACACGAGCCATGGGATCCTGCGCCAGATATGCGTCCAATACGGCATCCGATACCTGGTCACAAATTTTATCGGGATGGCCTTCGGTAACAGATTCGGATGAGAATACTCTCTTTGCCATTTTACGTCTCCTCCAATTTATATAATATAAAAGTTTTAACAAATTACGTTTGGGCATAGCAATACGAAGACATTATAGCACATAATTTTGCAGACTTAAAGAACATTTTTTCAATTATCGACCTAAACTTTTCAATTTATTAATAGACAACTGCCATATTTTAGTGTAACATTACTTTTATACATTCACAGTGAGGTTCAATATGAAAAAACTTTCTACATCTATTGACCGATTTTGTGCCAAACACCCCAATTTCGGCATACGCAATCTTATGCTCTTCATCGTCATAGGCAACATTATCGTGTTTCTCTTTTCGATGATGGACAAATCGGGTTATTTCCTTTCATACTTGCTTTTTAACCCTCAACTAATTTTGAAAGGTCAGGTTTGGAGACTTCTGACATTCGTTTTCGTTCCCGAAAGCACCAACCTTATAATGCTGGCAATCACCTTGTACTTCTATTATTTCATAGGAAATACACTTGAACGCCAGTGGGGTACAGCTAAATTCACCTTATACTACATCTGCGGCATCATATGCACAGTTGTTTACGGCATGATCGTTGGCTTGCTTGGTAATGTAGGTTACTTCGCTATGGGTTCTTCCTACATCAACCTTTCGATGTTTTTTGTTTTTGCCACTTTCTTCCCCGAAAGCCGCGTTCTGCTCTTTTTCTTTATCCCTATCAAAATAAAATGGCTGGCATACCTTAATGCTGCATATTTCGCACTTGGCGTAATCTCCTATCTCATGGTTGGCAACGTTCTGCTGGCTCTTGTTCCCATAATAGCTATTCTCAACTATTTCATTTTCTGCGGAGATATGCTGCTGGATTCTATCTCTTCCCTGCGCAGACGCAGCAATCGCAGACGCAACTCCAACGTTGTCGATTTCAAAAAAGCCGCTAAGCAGGCTTATTCCGAAACACAGATCAAGGGTTACACCCGCAAGTGCTCTGTATGCGGACGCACCGACACAGACTATCCCGACCTTGAATTCCGTTACTGTTCCCGCTGCGAAGGCTATCATTGCTTCTGCGAGGATCATATCGGAAATCACATTCACTTTACCGAATAAGCTGCAAAGAGCTTTGACAAAAATTTGTCAAAGCTCTTTTTTTGAGATTATGCAAAAACGGCTGTCCTGCATGCAGGACAGCCGTTTTATTATTTGTTTGCTTCAAGCTGCAAACATCACACGATTAGATGTGGATGCAAGCCTGGAATGCCTGGTTAACAGCCTCAGAGATGGTGCCGGCCTTGTTGTTGCAGTCGCCAACGATAGCAACACTGGTCTCGGGAGCGCAGTGACGGAGGGAGTCAACAACGTCGAAGCGGGGCTTAACACCCATAGCAAGAAGAACGGTGTCGCAGGGGATCTCAGAGGTCTCACCGGTCTTGATATCCTTTACGATAACGCTATCGTCCTTGATCTCAACGAGAGAAGTCTCGTACTTGAGGTCGATATCGGTCTCCTTGATGTAGCCCATAAGATCACGGGTACCACGAACGAACATGCTCTGGAAAGCATCCTTCATTTCGATAACGGTTACCTTCTTGCCGAGGAGCTTATAATCGTAAGCAGCCTCAAGACCAACAGAACCTGCACCGATAACAACGATGTTGTCACCAACAGGAGCCTTGCCCTCTTCAGCATCGGGAGCCCATGCAACGTGGGGCTTGTTGATGCCGGGGATGCTCTTGGGAACGATGGGCTCTGCACCAACTGCGAGAACGATTGCATCGTACTTCTCGAGGTCGAGCAGTTCCTTGGTAGCCTCGGTGTTGAGGAGAACCTTTGCACCGCGCTCTACGCACTGACCTGCAGTGTGGATCATCCACTTCAGGTAAGCCTGAGCGTCCTTCTTGAAGGGAGGTACAGCAGCACCGATAACGTTACCGCCGAGACGGCCGGTCTTTTCATACAGGGTTACATCGTGGCCTCTGTCGAGGAGGGTCTGCATAGCCTGGATACCACCGGGGCCACCGCCGACGATTGCAACTCTCTTCTTGGTAACAGCCTTGGGAACAACGCCGTCACGCAGCTCGCTGGTCATAGCAGAGATGGGGTTGATAGCGCAGTAGATGGGCTTGGGAATCATGAGGTGGTTCATGCAGGTGTTGCAACGCAGGCAGGGTCTGCGATCCTCGGGACGATCCTCAGCATACTTTCTGGGCATGTCGGGGTCAGCCATAAGAGGACGGCACATGGAGACGAAGTCTGCCCAGCCGTTTGCGATGATTTCTTCAGCATAGTCGATGCTCATGATGGAGCCAACGGTGTTGACGAGCAGGTCGGGATATGCCTTCTTGATGTCACGAGCGTAGTGAACGTTGAAGCAGTGATCCATGAGGTAGTTCTGGCACCAGTTGTTGAAGTATCTCATGTTGAAGTCACTGTGGATACCGGCGGAAACGTGGAGGATATCGATGTGATCCTTCAGGTAGCCGATGAGCTCGAGGGTCTCTTCGAAGTGCATGCCTTCGGGAGCGATTTCGTCAGCGGAGATACGGAACTCGATAACGAAGTCCTCGCCGCAGTGACGACGGATGGAGTCGCAAACTTCGATAGCGAAGCGAGCGCGGCCCTTGGTGTCGCCGCCGTACTCGTCGGTACGCTTGTTGTACATGGGGCTGGTGAACTGGGAGATCAGGTTGCCGTGGCCGCCGTGAACGAGAACGATGTCCATACCGGCGCGCTTCATCATACCTGCAGCCTTACCGTACTTCTCGATGGTCTCGTGGATCTTCTCGATGCTCATCTCGATGCAGGGGATGGGCTCACGATTGTTCTGCTTTGCACGCAGACGCTCGTTATCGGAGATACGGGAAGATGCGCTGAAGGGAGCGTGGCCAACGGTCTCGAAAGCAGTGTTCTCACCGTTGTGGTTGATCTCGAAGGATGCATGGCAAGCATACTGCTTGCACATATCGGCAAACCAGGTCATGGGCAGAACGCCATTGGGGTTAGCCATATCAAGCTGATAAGCCTCGTCCTTGCACTCGGTAATATCGATGGAGCAGTTACCTACATAGAGGGTGCAGACGCCGCCGCGGGCGAACATGCGGAACCAATCAACGAAATCGTGAGTTACAAGACCGTCGGTGCTTGCGAGGTTGGGAGAAGGAGGTGCAAGAGTGATACGGTTCTTGAAATCGATACCGCGGATGCGGATCGGCTGGAATACGTGGCTGTACTTGGAGCCCATAATTGTACTTCCTTTCATTTATGTATTTTTAAATATTGAACTATTTAAACTGCCCAAAAATGGATAAAACTATCCATACTTAGACATTGAACATTATATAGTAATATTTCATTATATGCAATAATAATTTTAAACTAATTTGCGATTATTTATAAATCGTTTGATGTTCCTGCCCACTCCCCTCCTTTTTACTACAGCAATCTGCTCATATTAAACTCTCATGTGTCAAATGGTAAATCAATTTAATACCACCGATTTGATTGCATTCTCTTGACAAACGCATTAACAGAATGTTACGATTGCAATATATAAATTTGGAGGTGCTTGACACATGACTAAAAAGGAAAAATTCTTGTCCGTAATGCGTAACGAGCAGCCCACTAAGTGGATGGGCTATGGCTTCGACGCTTTCCCCCAGATCATGTTCCACTGCGTAATGGATCCCATTTCCATTTGGGATATTCTCTTCATGTCCGGCGAATACGTTATCGATAACTGGGGCGTAGCTCACCGCTACATGCCCGGCGACCCCGGTGTTATTCCCCTCGTAAACGAAGAGAACCAGGTTATCAAGGACATCACCAAGTGGCGTGATTACGTTACCTTCCCCGAGTTCCCCGCTGACCTCGACTGGAGCGATGCAAAGGCTGCTATTGCTCAGGTAGACCGCGACAACGAGTTCGTTATGGTTGCTACCTTCCGTGGTCTTTTCGAGCGCGCACACTGCCTCATGAGCTTTGAGGATTGCCTTATCAATATGTACGAAGAGCCCGAAGCAATGAACGAGTTCTTCGAAGCATACACCGATTGGAAGATCAAGGCTGTTGACCTCCTCATCGACAATCTGCAGCCCGATATCATCCACTCCCACGATGACTGGGGCTCCAAGAACGCAATGTTCTTCTCCCCCGAAGTATTCCGTAAGCTCCTCAAGCCTCACTACAAGAGACTTTACGATCACATCCACTCCCGCGGCGTAATGGTTCAGCACCACTGCGACTGCTACGCTACCGACATCGCAACCGATCTGGTCGACCTCGGTGTTGAAATGTGGCAGGGCGTTCTTCCCCAGAACGACATCATCCGCATCCAGAAGGAAACCAACGGTAAGCTCCTCCTCCTCGGTGGTCTCGATCAGGGTCTCATCGACCGTGCAGACGTTACCGAAGACGTCGTCCGTGCAGAAGTTCGCCGCGCTATCGACGAGTATGCTCCCGGCGGTGCATTCCTTCCCTGCATCGGCAGCCTTGAGTGCCTGAACGCATGGGTAACTCCCGTTGTTATCGACGAGTGCAACAAGTACGGCGCAGAGTGGCTGGCAAAGAACAGCTGATTTTAAGTTGATACATAAAATCCCTCCGAAAATTTCGGAGGGATTTTTTATATTACCATCTTCACAAGATATTCTTCTGTTCCCTTTCCGAGTTTTCTTTCACCCGACAAATGAAAACCATTTCTTTCATAAAAGGCTATTGCGCGGATATTCTTCTCCAAAGTCCATAGGAAATCGCAGCCATGTTCTTTTACGGCAAACTTAAGCAGTTCTGCCCCAATGCCACAACTTTGGAAGAAATCGTCCACATAAAAGGTATTAACTTCTTTTCCACATATCTCGATAATTCCCTTTACGAATCCGTCATCATAGACCCAGGTTCTATCCATCAAGTCTTTGTCATTGAAATATTCATCGGCAACTTTCAGCACCTGCAATTCGCCAAAGGAGAACATGTCATTTTTGAAAATAGACCGATAGTTAATACGTTTATTGAACACTAAAATTTCAGCAATTCGGGATATATCTTTTTCTTCTGCTTTGCGAATATATTTCACACTATCACCTTATTTCAAGAGGTCAGGTCATTCGACCTGACCTCTCACATTTTTACTTGCAGATATTGTAGATGGACATTGCATAGACCTTAGTGGCCTTGATCATGTCGGATATCTTCATCTTCTCGTTTGCGCCGTGAGCGCCGCCGTCGAATCCCATGAAGCCTGCGCCGAAGGCTACACCGCCCTCGATACCGTGAACGTAGGTACCGCCGCCCATGGAGTAGCAGCCGCCCTTCTCGCCGGTTACTTCCTCGTATGCGCTCAGCAGAGCCTGAACGAAGGGAGTGTCAGCAGGAGTGTGGTGAGGAGGATTCATGAAGCTCTTAACTTCAAAGCCTGCGTCGGTGAGGTTCTTATCGCCTACCTGGCGGCAGTTTTCCTCGGTTGCGCAGACGGATGCACGGCAGTCGATAGCACCATCAGCACCGTTTTCATTGATGTGGAAAACAGTGAGGGCCATAGTCAGAGGACCGGAGAGCTCGTCCTTCATTGCTACGCCCATTGCCTTACCCTCGCCGTCGCCGTGGGGGAAGAGCTTATTGAGGCCAAGGATAGCCTTGGTGGAGTCGCAATCAGCCAGAGGCAGAGCAGCAAGAATGGTGATGAGGGCGGTGATACCGTTTACGCCGAGAGCGGGCATAGATGCATGGCAGCCAACACCCTTAACGGAAACCTTAACATCCTCGCCTTCAGCTGCTACGGTATAGCCCACCTTCAGTTCCTCAGCCAGCTTTGCACATACAGCTTCAACATCGGCTGCTGCAACGCCTGCAACAACTGCAGAAGCGTCAGCGGGAAGAATATTTACAACGATACCGCCGTCAAAAGTCTTAACTCTGGGCAGAACGGTTTCGGTTTCCCATGCCTTCTTGAAGAAAGGTGCGTATCTTCCCTTTTCGGTGTTGAAAATGGGGAAAGCAGCGTCGGGAGAGAAAGTACCGGGAGCGGGCTTCTCCTTGGAGTAGTAGTAAACCATATCCTGGCTGCCGGACTCTTCGTCAGCGCCGAGGATAAGTCTTACATTCTTGGTGAGGGGTACACCCAGTTCTTTGAGGGCGCGCATTGCATAGAGAGCTGCGACAGCAGGGCCCTTATCGTCGCTGGTGCCACGTCCGTAGAGGATGCCGTCCTTCTCGGTAGCAACATAGGGATCGGTATCCCAACCGTCGCCCTCGCCTACTACGTCCATATGAGCAAGAATGTCAACACCGGGTTCGCAAGCATTCATATCAGCGGTTACTGCGTGGTTTTCATAGTTCTTTACGCTGAAACCGTAACCCTCGCACATCTCTGCAGCCGCGGCAAGTGCTGCAGCAGGACCGGGACCATAGGGCTTACCGGGTTCTGCGGGACCTTTTACGCTCTTTACAGCGACAAGACGCTTTACGTCTTCAACGTATTCTCTTTCGTGAGCGTCGATCCACTCATAAATTTTTGCTTTGATATCCATTGTATATTCCTCCAAATTCTCCATTTTGGCTATGTGTTATCAAGATATTTCTTTTCTCACAGAAGCAAGAAAACGGCTGGTTACTGCGCACATTTCAGCGCGGGTAGCAGTACCTTGGGGATCAAAAAGATTTCCATCCTTACCGTTTATAAGTCCTGTACGCTGGGCATAAACAACTGCTTCAAGCGCCCAGGAATTTATTTTCTCTTCGTCAGCAAAAGGTTCTGCAGGAGTTTCCGGCAGTACTACACCTGCATGATTGGCAAAGCGCATGAATATCAGCGCCATCTGCTCGCGGGTTATGTAGTTATTGGGTTTAAACGTATCCACATCATAACCGTCGACTATGCCCGCCTGATATGCCCAACCGACATAGGGGCCATACCACTGGTTTATATCAACATCTGCAAATCCGCTTTCGGTATAGAGATTGGGATTAACGCCGTAAACTCTGCCGAGAATGGTTACCAGCATGCCGCGGGTAACCTTGGTATTAGGCGAAAAAACATGGTCATCCGTACCGTTCACAACCCCGATATTATAAAGCTCATAGACGTATTCTGCGCCCCAATGGCCGAACATATCGTAAAACATATCGTTATCCACAAAGCCTGCGCCTGCGGATACTCTGTAGTATCCATCTACGAAACCACCTGCATCGGCACTGTAGGCAACAGCCTTTGCAACGGCATTTTCTGCAGCGAAATACTTATGATTCAGCACCATTTTTGTACCATCGGCAACCGTTTTGCCGGTGGAAATATCGATTACATCGCCTTCGCTGACTCTAAGAACCATATTTCCTGCAGTAGGCATAAAGCAGGCAAGCTTTCCGAGCTCAATATATCCGCTCTCTTCCAACGTCACCTCCGTAAACTGGGGTGCATGTGACATATCGCTGCTATAGAAAGCAGATGAGTTTTCAAGTCGCTCTATATAACCGTCATAAACGCTGCCAACCTGCTCTTCTACCTTAGCTTCAGTAATATCGATTATTGTATTTTTTACCGTATCTATAAGATAGCTTAGTGATATCAGCGGATCGCCGGCATCGCCGCCTGCAGCTAACGCATATCCTCCGCAGGCTACAATGGCCAATATCAAAACAATCGCAACAAAGCGCTTCATACGCAATTATTCCTCTTCATCATTCTCTTCTGCGACGGCAGCTGCAGCCTCTGCTCTTGCTATCGCACGCTTATAGAGCTCGTCCAATTCCTCGGTATTAAATTCATACTTCGTATTGCAGAACTGGCAGACTATCTCAATAGGCTGTCCTTCATCACGCATAGACTTCAGTTCGTCGCTGCCGAGGCCAACAAGTGCCTTGGCATACTTCTCTCTGCCGCAACTGCAGCGATATTCGAACTCGCCTTCTTCGAGAATACTAAATTCTACAAGGCCGAATATCATACCTGCTATCTCTTCAAGGCTTGTTCCGTCAGCAATAAGCTGAGACAGAGAAGGCATATAGTCAATGTTTGCCTGAAGAATAGGTGTTATGAATTCATTTGCATCGGGCATGAGCTGGAGAATATAGCCACCGGCAGCCTTGCAGCTTCCATCGGGGAAAACTCTTACACCGAGAGCGCAAACAGAGGGAGTCTGCTCACTTACGGTATAGTACTCAGTAATGTCCTCAGCTATTTCACCGCTTATAATAGGAGAATATCCAACATAAGGCTCACCGAAACCGAGGTCTTTTACGATATAGATAGAACCGTTATTGCCAACAGCCCCACCTACATCCAACTTACCCTGCTCATTAGGATCCAGCTCAACATCAGGGTTATCGGCGCAACCGCGAACATTACCCTCACAGTCGGCAACGCAAACTATACGTCCTGCAGGTCCACCGCCGTCAATGCGGAGGGTTACACTGCTCTTTTCGGACTTGAGCATTTTGCCCATAATAGAACATGCGGTTATGCTTCTGCCGAGAGCTGCAGTCATAGTCTTGGAGGTATTGTGTATCTGTCTCATCTCCTCTACAGCTGCAGTAGAGTCAACGAGAAGCAGTCTAAATCCGCCGTCCTTTGACAGTGCGGTAATTACTTTGCATTTATTATCCATTGGTTTACATCCTTATCATTATAGTCATACAGTTATATAATAACGCTTTTTCACTCTTTAGACAATAGTATCTTTTAGAAATTATCCCTAAACGTATACTCGCCACCTTGTAAACATAAGTTTTTATTGCTTTTTCCTCCGAAAGTTATATAATTATCTCATCAAATAATGATTTCAGAGGTGCTTTAAATGAAATTCCACAAGATGACTATTGCCGGCGTAGATCGCGAGCTCCCCATCTGCCCCGTTAACGATTCTCTTTCCATTGGCGCTTTTGTTATTTTGGGCGACGCTGAACTCAGCGAAGCCAGCGCCCGTGAGCTTCTCAAGCTTGCTCCCGAGTATGATTACATCATCACCGCAGAAGCAAAGGGTATCACTCTTGCCCACGAAATGGCACGTCAGCACGGCGATCGCACCTATTTCGTTGCCAGAAAGACTCCCAAGCTCTATATGACCGGTGTATTTCAGGTAGACGTACGTTCCATCACCACTGCCAAGGATCAGATGCTCTATCTCGATACCGCCGAGGCAGAAATGATGAACGGCAAGCGCATACTCCTCGTCGACGACGTTATTTCCACCGGCGAATCCATTTACGCAGTTGAAAAGCTGGTAAAGAAGGCAGGCGGCATTATCGTTGGCCGTATGTCCATTCTTGCCGAGGGTGACGCTCAGAAGCGTGATGATATCATCTACCTTGAAAAGCTTCCCCTGTTCCATCCCGATGGAACTGTTATGGCGGAGTAATAATGTAAAACTCAAAAGGACGCTTCACAACGAAGCGTCCTTTTTTCTTTACCTTTTTAAAATTCTTATTGCGCTGTGCTTATTTGCTACCTCTATACGCTCGCTTCCGGGTTCATACTCTCCGTCAAGAGACCATGCCATGTTTTTATCCGCATGAATCACCGCATTTGATGTGCGTATAAAATCTATCATAGAGCAGTCATACTGCTTTGTAGTCAGCGCCTTGATTATTACATTCAATTCGGTTATGCTCACCGGGGATTTGATGAGCATGATTTCAAACACTCCGTCATTCATATCCACTATACCCGGGTCAAGGGTAAGAACGCCTCCCAAAGAAGTAGAATTACTGACAGCGCCAAAAATATAGTCACCTTCACGCACTTCGCCGTTGGCATCTATACTAAGATGCAGCGGCTTTATCTGCGGGATATCCATAATGCCTTCAAGTATATAGGCAAGGTGTCCCAGCGCATTCTTTATGCTCTGAGGTGTTGCGTACGATGCTTTTGTAAACGCACCGAATGATGCGACGTAAGAAAAGCTTCTGCCGTTAAACAGACCGACATCCAGTTTTTGCTCTCTGCCTTCGGCTATGTCCTGACAAGCACGCATAACATCATCAGAAAGTTTGAGGCTTGCGGCAAAATCGTTGGTACTTCCGGCGGGAATATATCCTATAGGAACGTCTATACCGCTGCCGACTATACCAGCGACCACTTCGTTGAACGTACCGTCGCCGCCTACGCACACTACCATATCGTGGTCGGCACCGTAGCGCACCACAAAATCCGTTGCGTCACCATGTTTTTCAGTGACAAAAACGGTACTGATATACCCCTTACCGCCAAAATAGGCAACGATATCAGCAAGGTATTTTTTCCCCTGCTTCATTCCCGCTGCGGGATTAATGATCAGTTGAAGCTTTTTCATAGCAATGCTTTTGTAACCTCCGCAAAACATACTTCATCCGAGCCATAAATATACTATTCTTTTGTAAATGCAATGTCAACTCCGCTTGCATTTATAAGCAATTTTTGCTAAAATTTAGTCAGGATGTGATTCTGATGAAACAAAAGAAATCCCTAAAATATATTGCGGCTGCAGGTACTCTCCTAACCGCAGCCGGCGCGGCACTCGGAATAGATTTCCTCCATAAGATGGCGGCCGCCCGAAAGGATCCTCTTCCCCACTTCATAAAACTGAGTGAGTACGACTTCTTCAACGGTAATGAAGATTACATGAAAGCCGTAGATGACGGCATGCAGTGGCTTCGTGAAACAAACCACGAGGACGTAAACATAACGAGCTTTGACGGCTTGCAGCTCACCGGTCATCTTTATTTGGCCGAAAATGCCAAGCGCACAATAGTCATGATGCACGGGTTCCGATCAAGCTGGCTGAGAGATTTCAGCCTTGCGGGTAAAGAATTTTTTGAGGTTGGCTGCAATCTTCTTATAGCCGAGCAGCGCGCTCACGGCAACAGTGAGGGCAAGTACATCACTTACGGTGTATTTGAACGTTATGATTGCCTTGAATGGGCAAAATATGCAGCCGAGCGTTTCGGCAACCTTCCCTTGTATCTTGACGGAATTTCTATGGGTGCCTCCACCGTATTGATGGCCAGCGCACTTCCACTCCCCAAAGCTGTCAAGGGAATCATTGCTGACTGTGGCTACACTTCTCCAAAAGCTATTATCAGCAAGGTTTTCAATGATAAGAGTCCCGTGCCCATCAAGGGAATCGTGTCTGCCGTAAGCGCATACAGCAAGTTTGCAGCAGGCTATGATTTTGATGATTACAGCACCATAGATGCCATGCGCGAAAATACTATCCCCATATTCTTTGCTCACGGAGATGCGGATACGTTCGTTCCCATGGAAATGACTCTGCAGAATTATGAGGCCTGTACCGCTCCCAAAACTCTCTTTATTGCTCACGGTGCTACCCATGGTCTTAGTTATCTTGCGCAGCATGATGCATATTACAATGAGCTTATGGAATTTTTTGAAAAATATGATAACACATAATATAAAAAGGCTGTCTGCACTTTGATGCAGATGGCCTTTTGCGGCATTTCGACACTGTAAAGGAGGTACTTTTATGAAAAAGAACTTGGCGTTTTGTCTTGCTGTGCTGATGTTTATACTTTCAGCCTGCGGACAAATAGTTCCCAAACTGCAGGAACCACCTACTGCCGATATTGTCCAAACTACGCCCTCACCTACCACACTACCTCAAAGGACCCCTACTCCCACGCCCGAGTCAACGCCCGCATCAACTCCGGAGCCCACTCCGGAACCCACCCCAGAGCCTATTATCGATGCAGCGTGGTGGCTGGAAAATCTCCCCGTAATGGACGGTTCTACTTCGCTTATTCCACTTGAAGCAGGCATTCGCTCGGCACTTCTTGACATCAGCGTGGAGGAAGCCGAAAAGCAGGTAGCTCATACCACTCCCTACGGAAGCTTCTATAATCTTATCGACACCAACGTAGATTTGATTTTCAGCGTCCCTCTCTCCGAGAAACAGATGAAGCAGGCAGCCGAAGCCAACGTTGTGCTCGAGCAGATACCTATTGCGCGGGAAGGCTTTGTTTTCGTTGTCAACAAGGATAACCCCGTTGATTCGCTTACACAGGAGCAGCTGCGCGGCATTTAGTCGGGCGCAATAACCAATTGGAGCGAGGTCGGCGGCCCCGACCTGCCAATTATTGCTTACCAGCGCAACAAC
>JAFYLI010000039.1 GCA_017537165.1 Oscillospiraceae bacterium
CCGATTGCGCTTCGCCTGCAACCTCAGCTTCGTTGCATGGCTTTGCAGCAACCTTGGCTTCAGCAAACTGATAGGCACCGTTTACCCCGTATTCGGCTATATCGGTGCAGCCGCGCTGGTGCTGTTAGTCATCCACTTTTTCAAAACATGTAAAACCAAATCCGCAACGGAGGTATAAATAATGAGCTTTGATACCAAATCCTTCTACGAAGAACTTGACGGCTACTATGCCCGCTACGACAATGAGGCCACCGAGAAATTCCTGCTGGAGGCTCTCAACAACGTTGAGAACGCCATGATAATTTCCGCAGGCTGCTCCTGCTGCGGCGGCGATGACAGCTGCGACGTTGAAGGCGGCGTTTCCGCCGAAGATAAGGAATGGATCATCACCCGCAGTCAGGGTATGATCGCTATCCTTAACGAGCTGGCCTGCTTCTACCGCGGTATCAGCCGCTGGCCCGAGTGCATAGACGCATTCTCCCGCCTTAAGGCAGAGATGGAGACTTGCGGCATCATGTGCAGCGACAACTACGCTCTCGTTACTCTCAATCTCGCAGGCGCATACCGTCTCATGGGCGACTACGAGAAGGCTCTTGCAGCTTTCGGCGAAGCAAGAGAGATCCTCGCGCTCAACGGCAAGAATGATCCTTATTCCACTGCCAGCCTCTATAACAACGAAGGCCTGGTATACCAGGATATGAAGGAATTCACCAAGGCCGCCGACCATTTTGAAAAGGCTCTTGAGTACATGCGCAAGGTTCCCGATAACGACGCAGAGATCGCCACCAGCCTCAGCAACGCTGCCATGGCCTACTACAGCGCAGGCAACCTCGCCAAGGCTCAGACCATGCTGGATGAGTCCCTCGCTATCTTCAGCGAGCTGGACGGCGGCATGAACCCCCACTACGCAGGCAGCCTCAACACCAAGGCTCTCTTCGCGTTCCACGCAGGAGATGTTGAGCTGGCAGCCAAAACATTCGAGCTTGCCATAGAAAAGACCCGCCTTATTTTCGGCGAGAACCGCGAGTTCATCATCGGCTGCCGCAACTGCGCCTTCGCTTACTCCAAGCTGGGCAACGAGGAAATGAGTAAAAAGTACTCCGACATGGCTGCCGCTGCAGAGGCAAAGCTGCCCTGAGTTTATTTCAAAACAAAAAACTACCATCGCAAAGGACAGCAAATTCATTTGCTGTCCTTTTTTTCAAGTTCATTTTTAGCAGAATGCGCATAACCGCTCGCTCAACTTTAAGCAGGAGATAAAGATTATGCTGCAATAGTAAAACACGCCACCGTCAATAACGGTGGCGTGAAAACTTTTTAATGCGGTTATTATTTTTGTGTGTATTATAGCACAAATAACATCGTTTGTATAGTCTTGTAATTCCCTTTTCCTACGGATAAAATTATGGATATAACGGAACCAGGCTGACACTTAAGTAGGAGGTACAGCAGCGATGAATAGAGCAGATATGATTTACGACATCTCGTCCATATGGTCAACAGTGAAGGAAGTGTTCCCATACTTCGACCGTTTGCAAATCGATTGGGATGAGCAATATCGCACTTATCTTGAAAAAATTCTCCTAATAAATGACGAGGGCGAGTTCCATCGTCTTTTGACAGAGTTTATGGAAAGCCTTAAAGATGGTCATACAAAATACTTTCCACCAGCTGCATACAGAAAACCAAAACCTTTCGTGCAGCCTGATGCTCCCTCTTTCACATTCGCCAACGGTGTCCTAACTATCAAGATTAACGAGTTCATGCAAAATTACGCACCCTATGTCAGAGAATTGTTGGAGACAACACCGAATATCTCACTGGTGCGATTGGATATACGGAACAACATCGGCGGAAACACCTACCACGCAGCAAAGGTGGCAGAGCTTTTCATCTCCGGAACATTCCAAAGTTGCCGCAAGTGGACACAGGCATGTAATGCGTTAGATATTGCCAGCGCAAGCCAGCTGGTTCGTTACAGCGAAGAAGAAATTCAACGAGGCATTAAGGATGGAATGTTTACAGCGGAAGCAATTGACGATGCCAAAAGCGTAATGAACCGCACAAAATACAAAACATACACATCCTCCCACGGTGTAGAAAATCAGCGCGCAATCTACGAGGGGCCATTACACATTTTGATCTCCCGAAACACCATGTCCGCTGCAGAGGATTTTACCGCTATGTTTAAGGTCAACAAACGAGGAACGCTAATTGGAGAACCGACCAATGGTTCAACCGGCACTCCTTGCATGATATCTCTTCGCTGCGGCGGTCGGGCACAAGTTGTTTCTGTCGGCTATCGTTTATTGGACGGAACAGAGTTCATCGGAAAAGGCATTATGCCCGATATTGAAAAGGATGCAGATTCCGTCTAATCCGCAGCCAACGGCAAGCTCACAATCTATACACCTTTCTAAAAAAATCCTCCCTATGAGATTTCTCACAGGGAGGATTCACTGTTTTATTACCCCACCGGCTTTCAATGGTGGTTTTTTACGTTCAGTTCATGTTTTTGGTAGTTTCTCTATCTCGGATCTCAGGTTCGAGTACCAAGGTTTTAGGTCTCTCCATGCCGTCGAGAATGTCCACCAGAGTATATCCTGCGACCTCGCAGGCCACTTCTATCTTTGTATCAAGAGAAGTTATATACGGGTGGAACAGAATAGAATACAGCGAGTCCTCAGCTGTAATAATACTTACATCGTCGGGCACCTTGAGTCCCAGATCGTGGAGCGCGCTGATTCCCGCTACGGCATAGCTGTCAGCGGCATAAACCAGGATATCCGTTTCCGGATGCTCCGCCATCGCGGTTTTCGTTTCCACATAGCCGCATTCATAAGGAGAGGGGCTCATGTATACAGGCACTTCCCTGCTCACGGAATGTCTCGCAATGCTTTCCGCCATTCCGGCCAGGCGGCTATCATTTCCAACTTTGCTGTCGCAGCCTATATAGGCAGGATATTTATATCCTCTTTCGAAAATGTGATCAAAGCAAATCGCCGTTCCGCGAACTTCATCGCAGGACACACTGTAGACATTGGGCAAATCCAAGCCGCCGTTGATCATTACTATGGGTCTGTCCTGAAAATACAGCTTTACAGCCTCTTCAACTTCTGCGCACTGATAGCCGGCACCCACAAAGATAGCTCCCTGCATTCGGCGCTGGCTTATCAACTTTACATAGTCGGCTCGGGCCTCATTTTCAAAACCCGTATCCAACAGAACGCAGCAATAGCCACGCTCTGCCATATAGCCAATGATATTATGAACGCCCATCATATAATGGTTTATGCGCACATCGGGAACGAGCAGGCCTATGGTCTTGGTTTCCTGACGAACCAGCGCGCGGGCATTTTCGTCAAGAGAGAAATTGTACTTATTTACGATAGCCATAACCTTTTCGCGGGTTTCCGCTTTCAGGCCGGGCTTATTGTTTATTACTCGTGACACTGTGCTGGCGGATACGCCCGCCTCTTTTGCTATATCATATATAGTCACAGCTACACCTCATTCCTTATGGTTTTCTGTCCGCGGGATTTCAGTCCTTCTTTCCTCCAAGAGGCAGGAAAATGCAGAGCACGCAGAAAATAAGCATAAGGGAACCGAAGCAAATGAACATGCTGTTATAGTTGTTATTGCCTACGATATTGCAGATAACGTATGTAGGCAGGATAACGTTGCCCAGCAGCTGCACGGTGGCAATAAAGCCGCCTGCGGTGCCTGCATACTTGGGGCCTATCTCCTTAAGGCTGAGGGGCAGGGAGTTTACGATGGGAGAGAAGCCGGAGGTCAGGAAGCCGGTAATGATAAGGCAGATGACCATAACGGGCAGATTGGTAATACGCCATGCAAAGGAAGTGCCGATAGCAGCGATGATACCGCCGCAGAACATCCACTTTCTGGGCTGCTTGAGCTTGGTGCTGAGGGTGGGAGAAACAAGGCAGCCGATGGTGGCGCCGATGGTGATGCACATACCGCAGAGAGATGCGGTGTCCTGAGAAACGCCGCGGGAAAGAAGTGCGGTAGGCAGGAACTGAGTTGCGCCGACGGTAGCGGTGCAGATGCACATCATGCAGAATGCGGCCAGCCATACGCCCTTGCTCTTGGCGCAGATCTTGATGCACTGGAGAACGCTCAGCTTCTCGCCGTCATCCTCAATCTCCTCGCTGCCCACAGGAGCCTCCTTGTTATCTCTCATGAAGAGTATCCAAAGAACGGCAACAATAACCGCAACAATGGCGGCACAGACAAAGGCAGAGCGCACGGTGTCAAAAACGGCTACGATACCGGTACCGATAGCCATGGAAACATTGGCGATAGCAAGGAGCACGCCCAGCATTATGCTGGCCTTTGCGGGGGCAAACCATGTGCCGAGAACCTTGGGGCCGTTTGCATTAAGGAAGGTTGCGCATACGCCCATGAGGATCATGGATGCGACTACAGAAGCGTAAGCATCAAGGCTGACGCGGAGCACTACGCCGATAGCGGAAAGCACTACGCCGGTGGTAATGACCTTGCGTGGGCCAAAGCGGTCAACAAGCAGGCCGGATACAAGGCTGAGGAATATGCCGGGAATAAGGGGAGCCATATTGACCATGCTGTACTGACTGTCGCTGAGTTCGCGGCCAAGGAACTGGGCAATTGCCTCTTTACCGAAACCGGTAATCTGATACTGCGCAAAGTTGGGCATGGTAATACCCAGGCAGAGCAGCACCAGCACAAAATAGCCATACTTTGCAGTGTTTTTCTTGGAAGGGATTCTCTCTTTCATCTCAACTTGCCTTTCTTATTTTGCTAATTCTATAATTTTTCTAAGCCTGTGATTCAGGCAGGATTTCGTTACCGGAGGCTCACACATGGATGCCAATTCGGCGATGCTGGCCTCGGGGTTCTCCACTCGCAGCCGTGCCGTTTCTTTGAACTTCTCGCCCAAGCCGTCCAGCGCACCGCTTTCAGCAAGGGAGCGAATAGCTTCTATCTGAGCCATAGCTGCGTTAACGGTTTTCTCCACGTTGGCCGTATCGCAGTTGACCTTACGGTTTATGCTGTTGCGCATGTCCTTTTCTACCTTGGCATTCATTATTTCCATGGCAGAAACCGGCGCGCCCAGCGTAGTGAGCAGATCTTCTATTGCTTCGCTCTGCTTGAGATAAGTAACGCAGTTGCCGCTGCGGCGGGAGTTTCGCGCGGAAAATCCCATCTCAAAGAGCATGGAGACCACTTCGTTGCTAACGTTGAAATGTCCCGTGATAAGCTCCAGATGGTAATTCTTTCTCGGGTCTGTAACCGAGCCGCCCGCAAGAAACGCTCCGCGGACAAAGGCCGTTCTGCAGCACTCCGACTCAAGAACACCAAGATTTATATGATGAGCCACTATCCTCTCCCGCTCATTTCCAAAGCGGTCGAATACCTCGGCGATCTTTTCAGGCTCCGTAATGGCAAGGATCACCTTGCCCTCCTCTGTTTCGAAACCCAGATGCTGATCAAAATCCCAGCCGAAAGCCCTGCGGAACAGTTTTTCAACACGCTGGGCAAACATTCTGGATTCGGTTACTATACGTATTTCATCCGACGAAAAGGTGTTGCAGTAGAGGAGTATACCATAGATTTCCGCTGCGGTGCAACACTTTTTGTTCATGTGATGGCGGCACAGTTCCGCCTTTACTTCTGCAGCAAAGCTCATATCCTCCGCACCTCCTTTCCTTCGCAGTTTCTTTTTTATTTGCTTACATCTCTATGGGTGCAAACAGTTTCATACCCCAGCTCACGCACAAATGCAGCCAACGCTTCAGCTACCGCGACACTGCGATGATGTCCGCCCGTGCAGCCGATAGCAATGACCACCGAGGGTTTGCCCTCTTCCGCATAATTGGGTAGCAGGAAGCCTACAAGATCCTGCAGCTTCTTCATAAATTCATTGGTCTGCTCATACTGGAAGATAAACTCCCTGACCGGTTCATCCATGCCGCACTGGTGGGTAAGTTCCGGCACGTAATAGGGGTTGGGCAGAAATCTTACGTCAAAGACCAAATCCGCGTCTGCAGGCAGTCCGTACTTGAAGCCAAAAGACTGGATGTTGACGTTGAGGCCGCGAAGATCCTTCTTATCCGCAAAAATGTCCTGTATCTTATGCTGCAGGTTGGAAAGGCTGTAGGTGCTGGTATTTATAATGTAGTCCGCTCTGTCGCGGATAGGCGCCAACAGCTTTTTCTCTCTGTTTATCGCCCCCGTTACGTCCAATCCGTCGGGATCAAGGGGATGACGGCGTCGAGTCTCCTTATATCGCTTGAGGATTATGCTGTTGGATGCCTCTATGTATATGATCTTATAGTCCACGCCCAATGCGCGCATGCGTTCCAGAGAAGAAAAGAGTTCGTCAAAGCTGTCCTGACCGCGCACGTCGGTAACCAGCGCAACTTTATCGTATCTGCCCTTGGTGGCAATGCAAAGCTCCGCAAAAATGGGCATGAGCACAACGGGCATATTGTCAACGCAGTAGAAGTCCAGATCTTCCAGTATAGCGGCGACCTTACTCTTGCCCGCGCCCGAAAGTCCCGATATGATGAAGAATTCCATGCAGCTCCTCCTGTTTTATCTGATAACGCGAACCTCCGGCTCAAGCTCTATGCCGGAAGCCGCAAAAACAGCTTCTTTTATTTTGTCCATAAGGCGCACAACGTCCTCGCAGGTAGCGCCGCCGATATTGACCACAAAGCCTGCGTGCTTGGGCGACACCTGAGCACCGCCTACGGTAAGGCCCTTAAGTCCCGCCTCATCTATAAGAGCGGCAGCGTAGCCTCCCACAGGGCGCTTGAACGTGCTGCCTGCCGAGGGCAGTTCCAAGGGCTGGCTTGCTTTACGCTTTGCCGCCAGCTCGCTCATTCGGTTCTGTATTTCGGTTTCCTCGCCCTGCTGCAGCACAAAGTCGCAGCTGAGAACCACTTCGCCTTCGGTGAAACGGCTGTGGCGATAGCCAAACTCATGCTCCGCTCCGCTCACTCTGCGAATTTCTCCGCAGGCATCAAGGTAAACCGTTTCTGCGGCAACATCTTTTATTTCACCGCCGTAAGCGCCGGCATTCATCACAACGGCTCCGCCCACAC
>JAFYLI010000040.1 GCA_017537165.1 Oscillospiraceae bacterium
CAAAAGCAGGCAGTTGCAATACTTTACTGTGTAAGTACTGTACTTGGCCTTTCTGCAGTTGTCCTCACTACGAGCGGCCTCATGAAGGCAGCTATCGTGCTTGCCTCCTTTGCGGTAGCAGCGGTTATCGGCGTGTTTATTTTCAAAACAACAAGACGCGAAAATGTTGCACGCATGGCGATGTATGATAAGGAACATGGTGCGCTTAAAGCCGAAGGCGATAAAATTCGAGTTATGTCCGTATTTGGAACAAGACCCGAAGCTATAAAGATGGCGCCTTTGGTTATCGAGCTTGGAAAGTACGAGGAAATTGAGAGCATCTGTTGTGTTACGGCACAGCATCGTGAGATGCTTGATTCTGTAATGGAAGTCTTTGATATTAAGGCTGACTATGACCTTGATATAATGGAAGCATCCCAGACTCTTTCTACGATTACGTCCAAGGCTATAATCGGTTTGGAGAAAGTTTATAAAGAAGCTAAGCCTGATATTGTGCTTGTCCATGGTGATACTACAACCACATTTTCCGCATCTCTGGCTGCGTTTTATGCCGGTGTCAGTGTGGGTCATGTTGAAGCGGGACTTCGCACTAACGATAAATTTTCGCCCTATCCCGAGGAAATGAATCGTAAGTTGGTTGGCGATATCGCAGATTTGAATTTCTGTCCTACCGGCGGAAATAAGGATAATCTGGCTGCAGAGGGTATAAAGACGGGTGTGTTTATAACCGGTAATACCGTTATAGATGCTATGAAATATACCGTGCGAGATAACTTTGAATCTGCCGTGCCTGAGATTCGAGATCTTCCTACAGATAAAAAGATAATAGCCATGACTTGTCATCGCAGAGAGAATTATGGCGAACCTATGGAGAATATTTTCCGCGCTGTAAGAAGAATAGCGCTGGAGAGAGAAGATGTAATTTTCGTATATCCCGTCCACCTGAGTCCTGCTGTACAGAATACTGCAAAGAGAATGCTCGGCGACGTGGATAATATCCGTCTTATAGCGCCTCTCGATGCAGTTGAGATGCACAATCTGATGGCCAAGAGCTATATGGTAATGACCGATTCCGGCGGACTCCAGGAGGAGGCTCCGTCCATTGGTAAGCCGGTTCTCGTACTGAGACGTGAAACCGAAAGACCTGAAGCGGTTAATGCCGGTACGGTCAAACTGGCCGGTGTCGATGAACAGCGGATATACGATATGGCAATGGAACTGCTCAACTCCGAGGAGGCATACAATAAAATGGCGGAAGCTGCTAATCCTTATGGTGACGGCAGAGCTTGTGAGCGTATAGCAAAGGCTATTTTGTATGCATTCGGAAAAACTACAGAGCGTCCGGGAGAGTTTAAATAAAAAGTTTATTACGAAAGGAGGCAATTATGGAGAGTAAAAGATTGGTACTGTTCACGGCTATCTCTTCTATCTGCATTATTGCCGCCATCGTGATAATATTAGTATCTCTTAGTACCACGGCAGATACCCCGGAAGTACATTTGCCGGTAGAAACCCACGGAATTTCGTCTGACGTAAATAATGAGGGCATGGGTATGGGAGAGCTTAATGAACTCAATTATGCCGCCCTGCGCCCCGATACGGTGCAATATATCCTTAAAATTATTGAGCAGCCTAAAAGCTATTCCTGCAAATATGCAATAGAGAGTTTTTGGGATGATGGAAGCGGATATTTTGATGTATCTGTTTACGTTAAAGATGAGATTTACAGCGTAATGATTCTTAATGACGCATACTTGAAGAGATGTATATTTACCGATGAAAAGTTCTATATTTGGTATATCGGTGAAGAGGATTATTACGAAGGAAACCGTCGAAGCGTACTCGGTGAAGAAAAAATTACGGATGCCGTGCAGATGTCGGGATCTTATAAAAGCCTGATGGAGCTGGATCCGGAGCAGATCATTGAAACTGACTATATTGACGTGGATGGAGTATACTGCATATACGTCAAGGCCGAAATGGGGCAGTTCGGATATATCAGTGAGTATTATATCTACCCTGATACCGGACTTCTCATGAAAAATGAAATATACGACGGAGATAAGCTGGTGTATAGGATGAGTAGTTCTGACATGATGCTTACAGCGCCGTATGATGAATATTTTACCCTGCCGGGTGGCAAGGTGGTTTCGTGATCACTTAAAACCATTGAAGATAAGGACGGAGAGTATTATTAATATCTCTTCGTCCTCTTTTTCAAGATATAACAGCAATAGTACCAATATCAGCAAAATGTCGCTGACTTCGGTACCCTTGGGCAAAAAACCGTCTAAAATCTTTTTCATATTTCTTGCAGGTGTATGCCGGGGCATTGTAGGCTGTGTATAGTTTTTTTTGGGATTTTCAATGTTGCGAACGGCAGTAAGAAGTGATTCGGCTTTTGGTTGAGGCTGCATCGGAGGTTTTGTATTTATGGCATTATTGCTGTCTTCATCGACGCGATAATATTTACCGGTATTGCCGATATATCTGTTAAACACTTTTATCCCCTCCAAACTCGGGTATTATTGTCTTTGCGATTTTTGCTATTTTAGCGATGTTGATTGCATTGTCTACTTTGCTCATGCGTTCGGGACTTAGGTATGGCCGAAGTGCACCTAACAGAGCAGAGGCTTCGCTGGGTTTTGAAAATTCACTCATAGCCTTTGTCATAATCTGCATAATACGAGGGTCAATCAGCGGCAGTGCATCCTCATGATGTTCCGTAGAGGGGCTGTGGTTTTGTATATCACTGCTTCCAGCAAGGCTTTGAGCAAGTGAACGTATTTGCTCCATGCTTTCGGGTGATGAAAATATGGCGCTTATTTTGCTTTGCAGATCATCCATGGGATGCACCTCCTTTGCGTTTATTTGAACATTTTTGCAAGCTCGTCGGCTAATCGTGCTCCTTCTTTTGTGCTTAGAATGTTGGTTACGATGTCTTTGAGGGCTGCATTATCGCCGCTTTCTATAGCTTTTTTTACGGATTCTCCGTTGCCAAGCATTTGCTTTACTTTTTGTGCATCCTGCGTTTCGGCGAGATTTTTCAGTGCATTGTCTTTGCCCTTGAGGGCAGAGTTGCCGCTAAGAAATTGTGAGGCAAGTTTTTCGAAATCGGTTGGCATGGTGATCCCTCCATTCAACCCTATTATATTCAGTAAGTTGCGGGAGGTTACAACATGAGCAGAATTTTTGTTTTTTCTGATTCCCACGGTGAAATCAACGATATGATTCGCATAATAGAAGAAGGATCACCTGATATGGTAATACATTTGGGGGATTATACTGCTGATTGCGATGATTTGTGTCGTAAATTTCCCGATGTTCGCATAACGGGAGTTCGTGGTAATTGCGATTATCGCTCAGCTGTGCCTGAATTGCGAAAACTGCATGTTGACGGAAAACTGATATTTGCTGCCCATGGACACGTATATAATGTGAAAAGCGGATATACACGTATATGCTATGCGGCAATGGAGAATGATGCCGATATATTGCTGTTTGGGCATACGCATATAGCGTATAAGGACAGTGGGCTTGGCATGGAAATAATGAATCCCGGCTCAATAGGAAGGGGAATAAAGCGAAGCTATGGTGTGATTACTATCGAAGGGGATAAGGTTGACCTTGAGATAGTTTACATATGACCTGAAAAGGTGTTAGAGAACGCAGAATAATTTGCATAGAAAAACCGCCGTACAATGTACGGCGGTTTAAACTTTATAAGTAATATCAGTTGTCCTTCATCAGCAGAACCATGACGGCCTTCTGAGCGTGGAGACGGTTTTCTGCCTCTTCGAAAATCTCATCGGCGTGGCTCTCGAATACGCCTTCGGAAATTTCTTCGCCGCGGTGAGCGGGGAGGCAATGCATTACCATACAGCCGGGCTTGGCAACTTCCATGAGCTTTTCGTCTACGCAATAGCCTTCAAAGGCTTTCATGCGCTTCTCTTTTTCGCCTTCCTGACCCATGCTTGCCCATACGTCGGTAAAGATGACATCTGCATCCTTTGCAGCTTCAAATATGTCGCTGGTGAGGGTGAGAGTGTGACCTTCAACGGTAGCAGCAAAGTCGATAACCTGCTGGTCAGGACGATAATCGTCGGGGCAGCCTACGGCTACGTCCATGCCGCTCTTGAGGCAACCGACGATAATGGAGTTTGCCATATTGTTGCCGTCACCGATATATGCAGCCTTAAGACCCTCGAGGGTGGAGTAGTGCTCACGGATAGTCATAAGGTCAGCGAGTACCTGGCAGGGATGAGCAAAGTCGGTAAGACCGTTGATAACGGGGATAGATGCATACTCAGCAAGCTCTTCAACCTTGGACTGCTCGAAGGTACGGATCATAATACCGTGGCAATAACGGGAGAGTACGCGGGCAGTATCCTTGATGGGCTCGCCGCGGCCAAGCTGGCTTTCTGCGCTGGAAAGGAAAATGCCCTGACCACCGAGCTGATAGATACCGGTTTCGAAGGAAACTCTGGTACGGGTGGAGTTCTTCTCGAATATCATGGCAAGAGTCTTGCCGGCAAGATACTCGTGCTTAATACCATGCTTCTGGTCATACTTCAGCTGATCGGCGAGATCAAGGATTTCGTTAATTTCTTCGCTGCTAAGATCGAGCAGCTTGAGCAGGTCGATGTTTTTCATTATATTTCCTCCATAACTTTTTTGAAGATTGCGAGACCATTATCGATCTCTTCATAACTGATGGTGAGAGGAGGCAGAAGACGGATAACGTTGGAGCCGGCGGTGAGACAGACAACGCCTGCCTCGAGCATCTTTTTGACCAAATCGGAGTGAGATGTGCCGTTGACTTCAACACCAATCATCAAGCCGAGACCGCGAACGTCAGTAATGTACTTGCTGTTGATTGCGGAAAGTTCCCTGCGGAAGTATTCGCCCTTGGATACAACCTCCTTAAGGAAGTTGTTATCGAGTGTTTCGAGAACTGCCAATGCACCGGCGCAGCAAATTGGGTTGCCGCCGAAAGTGGTAGCATGAGTGCCGGGGCCAAGGACATTTTTGCACTTTTCATTTACCATGAAACCGCCGAGTGGGAGGCCACCGCCGATTCCTTTGGCAAAGCTGACCGCATCGGGAAGGAGCTCATACTGCTGGAAGGCAAAGAGGGAACCGGTACGTCCAACACCGGTCTGAACTTCGTCTATAAGCAGAAGTATGTCATTGTCGGTGCAGAAACGGAGTACTGCGTTGACGAACTCAGGGGACAGAGGCATGACGCCGCCTTCGCCTTGGACGAGCTCCATCATAATGGCGCAGGTGTTGGTGCCGGCAGCTTCTTTTACGCTCTCGATGTCACCTGCAACTGCATAGGTGAAACCTTCGGTGAAAGGGAAGAAGTAATTGTGGAAGCGCTCCTGACCGGTTGCTTTAAGTGTAGTTACAGTTCTTCCGTGGAAGGAGTTGATGAGGGTTACTATGTTGTAGCGGCCTTCGCCGTATTTATCAAAGCTGTACTTTCTGGCCAGCTTGATAATACCTTCGTTGGATTCGGCGCCGGAGTTGGAGAAAAATACCTGAGACATACCGGTGCGGTTTTTCAGCTCTTTTGCAAGCTGTGCGCAAGGTTCGGTATAATAGAGGTTGGACACGTGAGCAAGCTTTCCAGCCTGAGCGGAAACGGCATTGACCCACTTTTCATCGGCGTAACCGATGGAATTAACGCCAATACCACTGGCGAAGTCAATGTATTCCTTGCCGTCGAAATCGGTCAAAGTCGCGCCCTTACCGCTTTCGAAAGCAACGGGGAAGCGGGAATAAGTAGGCATTACGCTGGAATCCAGCATATCGATAACATTTTTAGAGGTCATGGTTTTCCTCCTTTACTTTATCATTGTACCGATACCTTCATCGGTAAAACTCTCGATAAGTATAGAATGGGGAACTCGACCGTCGAGTATTGTGGTGCGGTCGACGCCCTGACGAACTGCCTCTACGCAGCAATCAACCTTGGGAATCATGCCGCCCTTGACAACACCGTTCTTGATGAGCTTGGGAATTTCGGTGATGTGGACAAGGGGCAGGAGAGTGCTCTCGTCTTTGGGATCAAGCATAAGACCTGCTATATCGGTGAGCAGAATCAGCTTTTCTGCGCCGAGAGCAATAGCAAGCTTGGATGCAGCGGTGTCTGCATTAATGTTGTAGGTAACATCTGCGTCAACACCCTGAGCAACGCTGGAAACAACGGGGATATAACCGCCGTCGAGAGCGTAAGAAACGATATCGGGGTTTACATTTACAATATTTCCTACGTAACCGTAATCGACACCGTCTTCGTTCATTCTTTCTGCCTGGAAGAGGGAACCGTCGGCTCCGCAAAGACCAACGGCTTTGCCGCCGGTGCGATTGATAGCGGAAACAAGATTCTTGTTGACCTTGCCGCAAAGAACCATCTGAACGATGTCCATGGTTTCCTCATCGGTATAGCGCAGACCGTTAATAAACTTGGATTCCTTGCCGATTTTGTTCAGCATATCGTTAATTTCGGGGCCGCCGCCGTGAACGAGGACAACACGAATGCCAACGAAAGACATGAGAACTATATCGTCCATAACGGCTGCAAAAAGTTCCTGGTTGATCATGGCATTGCCACCGTACTTTATAACGATGGTTTTGTTGGAATATTTCTGTATATAGGGAAGTGCTTCGGAAAGTATTTTTGCTCTATCAAGAGTAGACATTGTGTTGCACTTCCTTTCTTAGGTACGGTAATCACCGTTTATGCGGACGTAATCGTAAGTGAGGTCGCAGCCCCAGCAAGTAGCTTCGCAGCTGCCCTCTGCCATAAGAATGTCTATGATGACTTCGCTTTCGCTAAGAATCTTGGTTGCGAGTTCTTCATCGAAGTCAACACCACGGCCGTCCTTGCATACGAGGATGCTGCCTGCAGTGGAAGCGAAAGAAACGTTAACCTTTTCGGGATCAAAGGTTTCGCCGGAATAACCCATAGCGGCCAATACGCGGCCCCAGTTTGCATCGCAGCCAAAGATAGCGGACTTGGTGAGAGCGGAGCCTATAACGCTTTTGCCTATGGTTTCAGCTTGATTTACGGATGCAGCGCCTTTGACAACGCAGGTGATGAGGTGCTTGGCACCTTCGCCGTCGGCTGCCATAGAGCGGGCGAGAGCTGTACAAATAGCAAGAAATGCTTCGAAGAATGCATCGTAGTCGGTACCTTCTGCGGTAATCTCAGCATTACCGGCAAGACCATTGGCCAGAACTATACAGCTGTCATTTGTAGAGGTATCACCGTCAACGCTGATGCGGTTGAAGCTGAGCTTGTTGGCATCGAGAAGTGCCTTTTTAAGCATTGCTGCGGAAATGGCGCAATCGGTGGTGATGTAGCAGAGCATAGTACCCATGTTGGGGTGGATCATGCCGCTGCCCTTGGCGATGCCGCCGATGTGAATGAGCTTGCCGCCTATTTCGAGTTCGCAAGCAAATTCCTTCTTAACGGTATCGGTGGTCATTATGGCATTTGCGGCAGCATCGGAGCCGTCATAGCTGAGCTGCTCAACTGCCATAGGAATACCTTTCTCTATGGCCTCAATGTTGAGACGCTGTCCGATTACACCGGTGGAAGATACCATAACGTTTTCAGCCGGGATATTGAGTGCATTTGCAGCAGCCTGACACATTCTCTTGGCGTTTTCCATACCGTCGGGGGCGCAGGCGTTAGCGTTCTTGCTGTTAGCAACTATTGCCTGGGCGACACCGTCTTTTATGAGTTCCATGTCAAGCAGTACAGGTGCTGCCTTTACTTGGTTCTTGGTGAAAATACCTGCTGCAGCGCAGGGAATTTCGGAATATATAAGGGCAAGATCTTTCTTAGAAGGGGAGGAGTTGGCCTTGACTCCGCAGAACACGCCTGCAGCTTTGAAGCCTTTTGCTGCGCAGACGCCTCCATCTATGTATTTCATGATTTCTTCTCCTTATTCGAGACCTCGGTTTTCTTCGAAACCGAGCATAATATTCATGTTCTGAACTGCAGCGCCGGAAGCACCTTTGCCAAGATTGTCAAACTCGGCAGTAACAGAGGTGAGTTCATCGGTACCGCAGACGGTTATCTTCATTTTGTTGGTTCCTGCGAGGGAAGAAGCATAAATTACGGACTCGTCTCCGCCGAACTGCGCAACACTCACGAAATGCTGCCCTGCATAATGTTCGCTGAGCAACTTATGTATGTCCTGAGCGGTGGGCTTTCCGGGGAGAAGTTCGTTATGCAGCATAATAGTGGTTGCCATTCCGGAATGAAAATCACCGAGAATAGGCATAAAAACAGGGGTCTTAGTAAGACCACAAACGGTTTTCATCTCAGGGAGATGTTTGTGAGTGAGATTGAGACCGTAAATCCTATGGGATTCATGGCGGGGGTCACGATCAGCTGCTTCGTATTCCTCAATCAGCTTTTTTCCGCCGCCGGAATATCCGGTGAGAGAATGGCAGGTGAGAGGATAGTCGGCAGGAATGATGCCTTTAGAAACCAAAGGATATACTGTGGCTATAAATCCTGAAGCGTGGCAGCCGGGATTGGCTACGCGCTTGGAA
>JAFYLI010000041.1 GCA_017537165.1 Oscillospiraceae bacterium
AATTTCTTCGTTTTCTTCAATGGATGCAAGCATAGGCATCACGTGTTCGTATTTGGTTGTTTTATTATTTGGAGGCAGCAGAATATGCCCTTCTATCTGTCCGATTATAGTCAAACAATGTATACTTCCTTTGTCGGAATGTGCCACTACCGATCCAAGACGTATAATATCATTCTGCTGAATCTCGTCCGAAGCAAATTCGTCAACGTATTTTTCAAAATCCACAATCATCACCACATTTATATGATACTGTTACTCTCCCCTTTATACAGTAATTTTATTCACTGGTATGCAAAATCCCGAACCGCGGGAACGGTTCGGGATTTTTATCATTATCTACTTCATTCTTCATCCACCACAGGCAGCGGAAAAGAACCATCAGGATAAGCCAAATCATTATAGTACATTGCATAAGTTGTGTAGATATAGGGCAGTATCCATATACCCAGTATACCCGCACTGATAGTTATGAGAAACTCCCATCCAATAAAACTCAGATCAAGGACAAACAGTTCCTTCTTATGACCGCGCATAAGTTCTTTACTCTCACGTATACACTGCAGCGGGCCTTTATCAGGATCATCAAGCAATATATAGTATGCCATACGGTATCTGTACATAGCTATAATTCCGGGAACAATAAACAGCAGTGACCACAAAGCAATGAAAATACCCTGCATCAAAGCGATTGCAAAAACTTTGAATGTAACGCTGAAACCGTCTGCAAGATCGGCAATACCGGTAGGATTGTGTCGGCTGATGTTCAAAGTATAGGATATAAATCCAACACCAACTATCTGCAGTATTATATCTATAAGTACCGCGAAAAGAAAAGCCGTCCATTCTTTTTGGGTATACAGAGGTGCTATCTTGCCTGCCTCTATAAGTTTTATGGCATTACTGCCCCACTGCGCAAGTATACCGTTCATTCGTCCGGCTACATAATTAAGCAGAAAAACTATAAGTACATAGATAAAGGTGGTCAGATAGAGTCTTTTGGTATCCATATAGGCATGACGCGCCCTGCGCTTGAGCTGTGTTCTGTTCATATGTTTCCTCCTTTTTGCGCCAACACTATATTTGGTATTCGATAAATATTAATCCCGAAAATTTCTTTTTCTGAAATAATATTCACTGAATGTTTCAATACTAATACATTTTATCCTAATTATAGCACTCGGTAAGCAAAAAGTATATAATTTTCCTGCATTTCTTTCACTATTATTCATGCTAAAGATTTCAAATCTTCTTATTGACATAATACGCACGGCAGTGTACTATATCTATACGATTGAAGACTTTTAAATACACCATATATTGTGAAAGGATTGTTCCCAACATGACCATCGACGGAATAAGAAAAAGAGACGGACGAGTTGTCCCCTTTGAACTTGATAAGATAGAATCCGCTATCAACAAGGCTTTTGCCGCAACATATAAGCTGGGCAGCGAAGAAACTGCCAAAGCCCTTTCTGCCGAGGTTCTGTCCATCCTCGAGGTAGAAGGCAACAATTCCCCCGATGTTGAGCATATACAAGATATTGTAGAGCGCGTACTGATGGATAATGGCTACATTCAGACCGCTAAGGCCTACATTCTTTATCGCGCAGAGCGCAGCCGTGTCCGCGAAATGAACACCCGCCTCATGCAGAAGTATGAGGAGATCACTTTTGCCGATGCAAAGGACTCCGACATCAAGCGTGAGAATGCAAATATCAACGGCGACACCGCAATGGGCGCTATGCTCAAGTACGGTTCCGAAGGTGCAAAGCAGTTCTTTGAGATGTATGTTCTTAAGCCCGAGCATGCAAAGGCTCACCGCGAAGGCGACATTCATATCCACGATATGGACTTCGCATCCACCGGTACCACCACTTGTACTCAGATCGACATCATCGCTCTGTTCAAGAACGGCTTCTCCACCGGCCACGGTATTCTTCGTGAGCCCCAGGATATCGCATCCTACGCAGCACTTGCCTGCATCGGTATACAGTCCAACCAGAACGACCAGCACGGCGGTCAGAGTATCGTAAACTTTGACTACGGCATGGCTGAAGGCGTAACCAAGACCTTCAAGCGCATTTATGCACAGAACCTCGCACGTGCATTCATGCTTCTCGCTGACCGCGAAGATCTGGAAGAAGCCATCAAGGATCTGCGCAAGGATATAGAGGCTGAGACCGGTCTTTATCCCAAGCTGGAAGACTGCGATGATTACTTTGCAGCTGAGCTTCCCAAGCTGGTTGAACTCAGCGGCTGCGATGAGACCATGTGCCGTAAGGCTCAGGAATTCTCCCACTATCGCGCAACCAAGGAAACCAACAGAGCTACCTTCCAGGCAATGGAGGCACTTGTACATAACCTGAACACCATGAACTCCCGTGCAGGCGCTCAGACTCCCTTCTCCTCCATCAACTACGGTACCGACACCTCTCCCGAAGGCCGTATGGTAATGCGCAACCTGCTTCTCAGCACCGAGCAGGGTCTGGGCAACGGTGAAACTCCTATCTTCCCCATTCAGATATTCAGAGTCAAGGAAGGCATCAACCTCAATGAGGGCGATCCCAACTATGACCTTTTCAAGCTGGCTTGCCGCTGCAGCGCAAAGCGTCTGTTCCCCAACTTCTCCTTTATCGACGCGCCCTTCAACCTGCAGTACTACAAGCCCGGTCATCCCGAGACCGAAATCGCATACATGGGCTGCCGTACCAGAGTTATCGGCAATACCTACGACCCCACCCGCGAGATCTGCAGTGGCCGCGGCAACCTTTCTTTCTCTACCATCAACCTGCCCCGTCTTGCTATTAAGGCAAAGGGCGATTTGGATGTATTCTTCGAAATGCTTGACAGCAAGATCGAGCTGGTAATCAATCAGCTCCTCGAGCGTTTTGAGCTCCAGCGCAAGAAGAAGGTTCGTAACTTCCCCTTCCTCATGGGTGAAGGCGTATGGATCGACAGCGAAAAGCTTGATTGGAATGACGAAATTGGTGAAATTCTCAAGCACGGTACTCTTTCCATGGGCTTCATCGGCCTTGCTGAAACACTGGTTGCCCTCGTTGGCAAGCACCATGGCGAAAGCGAAACCAGCCGTAATCTGGGTATTGAGATCGTTTCTCACATGCGCGCCAAGATGGACGATGCAAGCAAGAAGTATAATCTCAACTTCTCCCTGCTGGCTACCCCCGCAGAAGGTCTCTCCGGCCGCTTTGTAAAGATGGACAAGGCCATTTACGGCGAAATCCCCGGTGTTACCGACCGCGATTACTACACCAACAGCTTCCACGTTCCCGTATATTATCCCATTGCAGCTTTTGAGAAGATCCAGATTGAGGCTCCCTACCATGCTCTTACCAATGCAGGCCACATCACTTACATCGAGATGGATGGCGATCCCATGGACAACCTCGAGGCATTCGAAAAGGTAGTCCGTTACATGCAGAAGTGCGGCATTGGTTACGGCTCCGTCAACCATCCCGTTGACCGCGACCCCGTCTGCGGCTTCTCCGGCATCATAAAGGATCAGTGCCCCGGCTGCGGCCGTACCGAGGATGAAGGTCCCTTCGACAGAATCCGCCGCATCACCGGTTATCTCGTAGGTACTCTTGACCGCTTCAACAATGCTAAGCGCGCAGAAGAGCACGACAGAGTAAAGCACACCATCAGTTCCTGCAGCGGTGATTGCAATGAGTGATACCGTTCTACGCATAGCAGACACTATTCAGGACTCGATCGTTGACGGTCCAGGTTTCCGCTTTGTCGTCTTTACACAAGGTTGTTTGCGTCATTGTCCCGAATGTCACAACCCGCACACTTGGGACCCCAACGGTGGCAAAGAGGTTACTGTAGACAGTCTTTACAAAACATTATCCTCTAACCCGCTTACCGATGGAATTACTCTCTCAGGTGGAGAACCTTACCTCCAGGCTGCTGCCTGTGCAGAGCTTGCTCAGCGCGCTAAGGCAGGCGGATTCAACGTATGGTGCTATTCGGGTTATACTTTCGAAGAGATAATCGAAATCGCAAAGACCGATGCCGGATTCAAGGCTCTTATAGAGACAACTGACGTACTCATAGACGGTATGTTCCTTATAGAGGAAAAGAGCCTTACCCTCAAATGGCGCGGAAGTCAGAACCAGAGAGTTATTGATGTTCGCAAAAGTCTCGAAAACGGCGAAGTTGTTCTGCACTCAAACAGATAATAATATGTACACATAACACCAACAGCGGGGCGAAAAATCGCCCCGCTGCGGGTACTTTTACAATGAGGTAGTAAATTGAAAAAACAACGTATCCTCATAGCTTCAATATGTACTGCAGCGGCGATACTCATCGTCGCTATAGCTGTTTTTGCACTTACGAAGCTGGATACACCTGACGTTGTACCCTCACCCACTCCTACAGCCGTTATCCCGACTGTTCCGCCGGCCACACCGATTCCAACACCTACGCCGACCGCAACTCCCGAACCTACGCCGGAGCCTACCCCTACGCCCGAGCCCACACCGGAACCTACGCCTACCCCTACGCCCGAACCTACGCCAACACCCACAAGCGAACCCGAAATTGAGCCTGAACCCACACCGGAGCCTACACCCGAACCTGAGCCCGAACAATATAAAATCACGTTCCTCGGCGGAATCTCTCCAAGAGGTGAGCCTAAAGATTACGCGATGTTTGACGCTGTAGCTGAGTTAATTCAGAATGATGACCTAAGCATTATGAACCTCGAAAGCGTTATCAGTGACGTTGCAGAACCTGTTGTCTCCGAGGCTCATATGGCGTACACCGCATGGGCTGCCAAATTCCGCGAGGCTGGTATAGATGTGGCCAATATCGCCAATCCGCACGTCATGGGCTGCGGGGATGCCGGCTACGAAGATACTTTAGAAAGTCTTGCAGCTAACGGTATACCTTATGTGGGCAACCGCGAAATGACTCTTTATATCAGCAAAAATGATCTTTTGATCGGTCTTTACGCCTCCGATGGCGGTGCAGGCAGCAACATGAAGAAATGTATATCCACCATGGAGCAAGCCGGTGCCGATATAATCATCGCATGCCTGAACTGGAACAATGGTACTACCGATCTTTATTTAAGCAACGAATATCACTCTGCCCACTACGCAATAGACTGCGGTGCTGACATAGTTCTCGGACACAACGGCACCAAAGTTCATTATTTTGAAACCTATAACGATTCTCTGATTATATACGGTTTAGGCGAGTACGCCGGTGGTTACGATATCAGCGAATCTGCCGCTGCCTTGCAAATTACGTTGGAATACGGCGAGAACGGACTCTATATTTCCGAAACGGCATGTGTTCCCATTAATCCCGGCACTCACACAGATCCTCCCCAGGCATTTCCTATAGGCAGCGAAGAATATAACCGCGTTATACAAACACTGCACAACGTTCCCCGTGATTTTGAAGCAGATACAGAAACGGATAATAACTCCGATGAGTCCGAAGAGATCACATCGGAAGATGAACCACCGCTGGACAGCGCATCCCCAGTTGATTTAAAAGAGGTTGAAAATGGAAACTAAAGAATTGTATGCTCAAATGGGCATATCCGCCGAGGTTTACGAATACGGCGAAAAGATAATCGAAAAGCTTCGTCCCCGTTTTGACGAAATAGACCGCATTGCTGAATTCAATCAGGCCAAAGTACTCTCCGCGATGCAGAAAAACCGCGTAAATGCTGCACACTTTGCGGCCACCACCGGATACGGTTACAACGACGGAGGCCGTGAAACACTGGAAAAGGTGTACGCAGATACATTCCATACCGAAGCAGCACTTGTACGCCCCCAAATAACTTGTGGAACCCATGCCCTTGCTGTTGCCCTTTCTGCAAATCTTCGCCCCGGTGACGAGCTTCTCTCTCCTGTCGGACGTCCTTACGACACCCTTGAGGAAGTAATAGGAATTCGTGATTCCATCGGTTCTTTGAAGGAATACGGAGTAACCTATCGCCAAGTCGATCTTCTGCCCGACAGCAGTTTTGACTACGAAGGCATTCGCGCAGCAATAAACGAGCGCACAAAGCTGGTTACAATCCAGCGTTCCAAAGGTTATCAGACCCGTTTGACCTTCTCTTCCGAGATGATAGGCGAGCTTATCGCATTTATAAAGTCCATCAAGCCTGACCTTGTATGCATGGTAGATAACTGCTATGGCGAATTCGTACAAACAATCGAACCCTCAGATATGGGCGCAGACATGATAGTCGGTTCTCTGATCAAGAACCCCGGTGGCGGACTCGCACCGATTGGCGGATATATCTGCGGCACCGCAAAATGCGTGGAGCAGTGTGCTTATCGCCTTTCCGCCCCCGGTCTCGGTCAGGAAGTCGGAGCTAACCTTGGCCTCCTCCCCTCTTTCTATCAGGGATTTTTCCTTGCTCCCACAGTTACTGCAGGTGCTCTTAAAGGTTCCATCTTTGCAGCTAACATTTATGAAAGTCTCGGCTTCCGCGTAGTCCCTAATTCTACCGAACCCAGATATGATATCATACAGGCAGTTGAACTTGGTACCCCCGAAGGCGTTATAGCATTTTGTCAGGGAATCCAGGCTGCAGCACCCGTTGACAGCTATGTAACGCCCGTTCCTTGGGCAATGCCCGGATATGACGCCGAAGTAATTATGGCCGCCGGTGCGTTCGTTCAGGGTTCTTCCATTGAGCTGAGTGCAGATGGCCCGATCCGTCCGCCCTACGCGGTATACTTCCAGGGTGGCCTTACATGGTTCCATGCCAAAACCGGCATACTCATGAGCCTGCAGAAAATGGTTGATGCAGGACTTGTTTCCTTGTAAAACACTCCGCCAAATACAATCAAACATACAGTTAGTGAATTCCCATTATTTGCACAATCGTTTAAGTTTTATTTTGTGTTATTTTGCGTATGTTTTTTACCATATCTATATGGTATAATTTCACAGTGTAAACTATATAAATTTTGATTTATGCGTACCGCACAACAATATATGCATATCGCGCCGTTACAGTTCAAAGAATAAGGAGGAAATACAATGCTCGACCCTACGATTTATAAGGATTGGCAAATTGCCGAAGAAGCAGAAAAGACACTCCCCTCTGTTGATGAGTTCCGCGAAATGATGGGGCTTCTTCCCGACGAAATTATCCCTTATGGCAGAACTCCTAAGCTCGACTTCATTAAGATCATGCAGCGACTTAAGGATAAGCCCAACGGCAAGTATATAGAAGTTACTGCTATTACTCCCACTCCTCTTGGTGAAGGCAAATCCACTACCTCCCTCGGCCTTATTGAAGGCTTGGGCAAGTTGGGAAAGAATGTAGGCGGCTGTCTTCGTCAGCCCTCCGGCGGTCCTACCATGAACATAAAGGGTTCTGCAGCCGGCGGTGGTAATGCACTCCTTATCCCTATGACTGAATTCTCCCTTGGACTTACCGGCGATATCAACGATATCACTAACGCTCACAATCTCGGTATGGTAGCTCTCAATGCAAGAATGCAGCACGAGAACAATTATGATGATGCTAAGCTGGCTGAAATCGGTATAAAGCGTCTCAATGTTGACCCCAACCGTATAGAGTGGAATTTCGTTATGGATTTCTGCTGTCAGGCTCTCCGCAAAATGGAAATCGGTCTTGGCGGCGGTAAGATGGATGGTGCCAGAATGACTACCCGCACCAACATCGCAGTTTCCTCCGAACTTATGGCAATTCTCTCCGTTGCTCGTGACCTCAAGGACATGCGCGAGCGCATAGGCAAGATAGTACTCGCCTACGATATGGATGGCAATCCCATAACCACCGAAGATCTCGAAGTTGCCGGCGCAATGACCGCTTGGATGAGAAACGCTATCAACCCCACCCTCTGCTACACAGTAGAGCATCAGCCCTGCCTCGTCCACGCAGGTCCCTTCGCCAACATCGCAATCGGCCAAAGTTCCATAATAGGCGATCGTTTGGCCCTTAAGCTGTTTGACTATCACGTTACCGAATCCGGCTTCGCTGCCGATATCGGCTTTGAAAAGTTCTGGAATGTAAAGTGCCGTCTCAGTGGCCTTACTCCTCACGTTTCCGTTGTTGTTGCAACCATCCGCGCTCTTAAGATGCACGGCGGCGGCCCCGATGTAAAACCCGGTCGTCCTCTGCCCAAGGAATATGTCGAAGAAAATCTTGAGCTTCTTGAAAAGGGTTGCGAAAACCTGCTGCACCACGTAAACAACGTAAAGAAGAGCGGCATCAAGCCCGTTGTATGTATTAACAAGTTCTACACCGATACCGATGCCGAGGTTGCTCTTATCCGTAAGATCTGCGCAGAAAACAACGTTCGCTGTGCACTGAGTGAGCACTGGCAGTACGGTGGTGACGGTG
>JAFYLI010000042.1 GCA_017537165.1 Oscillospiraceae bacterium
ATACAAAAGAAGGTTGGACATATGGAACTGAGAAATATAGCCATAATCGCCCACGTTGACCACGGTAAGACCACCATGGTTGACGAGATGCTCAAGCAGGGCGGCGTTTTCCGCGAGAACCAGGCCGTAAACGACAGAGTTATGGACTCCGGTGACCTTGAGCGTGAGCGTGGTATAACCATTCTTGCCAAGAATACCGCTGTTCAGTACGGTGATACCAAGATAAACATCGTTGATACTCCCGGCCACGCTGACTTCGGCGGCGAGGTTGAGCGCGTACTGAAAATGGTAAACGGTGTTGTCCTCATCGTTGACGCAGCTGAGGGTCCCATGCCTCAGACCCGCTTCGTTCTGCAGCAGGCCCTTAAGCTGGGCCATAAGGTCATCGTTGCAGTCAACAAGATCGACCGTCCCGATGCCCGTATCCACGAGGTTATCGACGAGGTTCTTGAACTGCTGATGGAGCTGGACGCAACCGACGAGCAGCTTGACTCCCCCATGGTGTTCTGCTCTGCACGTCGCGGTATTGCTTCCTATTCTCCCGAGGTAGAGGGCACCGATCTGCGCCCCCTCTTCGAGACAATCCTCAACTATATTCCTGCCCCTGAGAAGGACGTAGAGGCTCCTTTCCAGATGCTTGTGTCCTCCATTGACTATAATGAGTACGTTGGCCGTATCGCAATCGGCCGCATTGAGCGCGGCACCATTCGCCAGAATCAGGAGATCGTTGTTTGCAATGCCGCAAAGCCCGAAATGGCTATGAAGGCTAAGGCAGTAAACCTCTATGTTTTTGAAGGCCTTTCCAAGACTGCCGTAACTCAGTCCGAAGCAGGCGACATCATTGCGCTGTCCGGTATCGGTGATGTTACCATCGGTGATACCATCTGCGCCTCCGACTGCGTGGAAGCCCTGCCCTTCGTTGAGATCTCTGCTCCCACCATGGAGATGACCTTCTCCGTTAATGATAGCCCCTTTGCAGGTACCGAGGGTAAGTTCGTAACTTCCCGTAACCTCCGTGAGCGTCTTTTCCGCGAGACTCTCAAGGACGTATCTCTCCGCGTAAGTGAGACCGACTCCACCGACAGCTTCAACGTTGCCGGCCGCGGCGAAATGCATCTTTCCATCCTTATCGAAACCATGCGCCGCGAGGGTTACGAATTCCAGGTATCTCCTCCCCGCGTACTGAACAAGACCATTGACGGCGTTCTCTGCGAGCCCTTCGAGCGCGTTGTTATCGACGTGCCCGACGAGTGCGTAGGCTCCGTTATCGAAAAGATGGGCGTTCGTAAGGGTGAACTGTCCGAAATGAATCCCATGGGCATGAGAACCCGCCTTACCTTTATAATTCCTTCCCGTGGCCTTTTCGGCTATCGCAACGAGTTCCTTTCCGATACCCGCGGCGAGGGTATCATGGCCTCTGTGTTTGACAGCTACCAGCCCTTCAAGGGCGAGGTTCGCCGCCGCAACACCGGCTCTCTGATCGCTTTCGAGACCGGCGATGCCGTTGCTTACGGTATCTTCAATGTTCAGGATCGCGGCGCAATGTTCATTGGACCCGGCGTAAAGGTATACGGCGGCATGGTCGTCGGCGTATCTCCCAAGGCCGAGGACATCGTTGTTAACGTCTGCAAGAAGAAGCAGCTTACCAACACCCGCGCTTCCGGCTCCGACGAAGCTCTCCGCCTCGTTCCTCCCCGCATCCTCAGCCTTGAGCAGTGCCTTGAGTTCCTTGGCGACGACGAGCTGCTGGAGGTAACTCCCGAAAATCTGCGCCTTAGAAAGCGCGTTCTTGACCACTCCATGAGAATGAAAATCCTCAAGGGCGGCAAGAAGTGATTGAAAAAGTAAACAGCCCCGACGGTTTAACCGTCGGGGCTTTCGTATATTCAGAATGTTTCAAAGCCTACCAGCAGTCCGCCGCGCTCGGCGTAATAACTGCAAAGACCGCGGCATTCGTGTATTTCTGTTTCTGCCAGAGGGAAAGTGACCTGCAGCATTTCTTTTAACTTGAGTGCGGCCCGGAGATTAAGACAGTGGGATATGCGCACTTTACCTTGGTTGAGGCCGTTGGCGGCAAGTGCGGAAACAATTGCTTCAAGCGCACGCTTTTCACCTCGGCATTTGCTCACCGGTTCCAAGGTGCCTTTATCGCTGGCCTTGCCTACAACGTGGATTCCTGCCAGCCCTGCCGCCTTTGCAACAAGCTTTGGAACCCTGCCGTTGTTGGCGAGGTTGTTCATGGATTTTAGCATGAAGAGAAGTTTGCTTTTCTTAAGATAAAGCTGAAGGCTTTGGCATATATCCTCGAATGAGCGCCTCTCTGACCATGCTTCCAGCTTTTCAAGAATAAGCCGCAGCTGAGGGCCTGCGGAAAGTGTATCCAGAACGAATACCCGACGTTCGGGCTGTTCGGCTTCGTAAAGAGCTTTCGCCGCGCAGGCTGCGCTGTAACTGCCTGAAAGGGCGCTGGTTATGGTCACGCATATCACGTCGTCCGCGCAGCCGAAAGCGTCCAGCCAATCCTGAGGATTGGGGCAGGAGGTATGGGAACGACCTTTGTAGCTGTCAAAGAAGCTTGCCATTTCCGAGATGTCAAGTTGCGCATTGTCGGTGAATTCGCGTTCATTGGTAATGATTTTAAGGGGAGCGGAGGCAAAATCTACATTAGCGAGAGAAAGTACATCGGAAGAGGAGTCGGCCACTATTTTTAAGGTTCTCATACTGTTGCCTCCTTGGCCTCGGTAAAGAAATTGGAAAATGCACCTTGAATCAGCCGTTGGCCGCTTTCGTTAGGGTGTATGCCATCGGCGCAGTAAAAGTCTTCATATCTGCGTTCGGCAAGGAAGGTGCTTCGCAGATCGATAAGCGCTGTGCCAAAGCGCTCTGCAAGCTGCTCAACTGCCTTGGAATATCCTTCCTGATAGCGGTAAATCGCGTCTATATCGCCCAGCCAGCCGAGAATTTTGTCGCGGTCAAGACCACTGCGGCAGATCCAGTTGAAATAGCGCTCGGAGCAGAGGGGAGGCAGAGTGGTGAGTATCGGGATGATGCCATGTTTGCGCAGATATTCTATCGCGCCTGCATAAAGCTCGGTGAAGCGCTCTAACGGGGTGTTGGGGAAATGCTCTTTGTTGGGCTCGGCGGCTACCTGCGCCCAGTCGAAATCGCAGTCGTTGCCGCCGTACTCCATTATGACTGCGCTGCAATTCGGATTTTTTTCCACCGTGCGCCGCAATATACCCAGCCCTTTTTCGAGAGTGCAGCCAAAGCGGGAATGGTTGGCGATGTTCAGCCCAAAACTTTGCGCCAGAGTATCGATACCCAGTTCGGAACTGATACGATAGCGACGATCACTTTCACTGAGCACAACGCCCTTCATTATCGAGTCACCGAAAATCATTATATTATCCGCTATGGGCATTTCTGCAACCTCCAAACATCTGGTATTGAATACTATATAACATGATAACGAGAAAATGTCAATGTAGTTTTTTGCAAAAAGAACATTTTGTTTACGAAAGCTTGTAATGGGTTTTGCTTTGTGATATAATGCAAGCGAGGTGAAAACTATGGACGTTATGGAGAAAACCCGTGCTGCCTGCGACCAACTGCTGGCAGTGCATCTGCCCCGTTGGAATGAACTGCCGGATATAGAACTTTATATGGATCAGGTGCTCGCGCTGATGGCTAAGTATATGCAGGGTGTAGCTTCCGGTGAGGATAAGGTGCTTACCGCGTCCATGGTGAATAACTATGTAAAAATGGGGCTTGTGCCTGCGCCCGTGAAGAAGAAATATTCCCGCAGCCATCTTGCTAGGCTGGTGATCATCTGCGTGATGAAGCAGGTCGTGCCCATGGCGATAATCCGCGGATTTATCGAAACCGGGCTGGAGGATTTTTCGGAGCAGCAGCTGTTGGATATGGCCGTCGAATACTATGACCACGCTGCGGCTGCAGCGGCAGAACGGGCCATGGAACGCGCGGAAGTGCGAAAGAATGAAGGGGCGGGAGTTGCTCTCCTTGCCGCAGCTGCAGCAATTCGTTCCCAGATAGAATTGAGTCTTTCTGAAAAACTTTCCGCAGTTGATTAAATAAAAAATGCACCCTCGGCATTATTGCCGAGGGTGCTCTGCTTTATTCTGCTTCTGTGTAGATTGCGGAGGGCTCTTCCTCTGCCACGGGCAGGGCAACGGGCTCGTTGAGAATGTCCATAAACTCTTCACCGGTAATGGTTTCGCGGTCGATGAGGTACTGGGCTATCTGGTTGAGCTTTGCCATGTTGCCGCGGAGGATCTCCGTGGCGCGCTCATAAGCGGCGCGGACGGTTGCGATGACCTCGCGGTCGATGGCAGTTGCTGTTTCCATGGAGCAGGAGAGAGAGGTGTCACCGCCAAGATACTGGTTGGTAACGGTCTCAAGGGCAACCATGCCGAAATTCTCGCTCATGCCGTAGCGGGTTATCATGGCGCGGGCAAGGCGGGTGGCCTGCTCGATATCGTTGGAGGCGCCGGAGGTGATGGAGCCGAATATAAGCTCCTCGGCCACGCGGCCGCCGGTATAGGTAACGATCTTGTTGAAGGCTTCTTCCTTGCTCATGAGCACCTTTTCGTCCTCGGAAACCTGCATGGTAAAGCCGAGAGCACCGGAGGTGCGGGGGATAATGGTTATCTTGGTTACGGGAGCGGAGTTGGTCTGCATTGCGGCTGCGATTGCGTGGCCAACCTCGTGGTAGGCGATAATTTCCTTCTCATGCTGGGAAATTACGGCGCCCTTGCGCTGCTGACCTGCAAGGATAACGTCAACGCTTTCCTCCAGATCGACCTGGGAAACGAAGCGGCGGCCCTGGCGGACTGCGCGCAGCGCGGCTTCGTTTATAATGTTTGCCAGCTCGGCGCCGGATGCACCGGGAGTGGCCTTGGCAACGGCGGAATACTCAACGCTGTCGTCCATGCGTACCTTCTTTGCGTGAACGCGGAGAATTGCCTCGCGTCCGCGCAGGTCGGGCAGTTCAACGGGGATGCGGCGGTCGAAACGGCCGGGACGCAGCAGCGCCTTGTCCAAGGTGTCGGGGCGGTTGGTGGCTGCAAGGATAACAACGCCCTTTTTGCCGTCGAAGCCGTCCATTTCGGCAAGGAGCTGATTGAGGGTCTGCTCGCGCTCGTCGTTGCCCGAGTAACCGTGGCCGTCGCGCTTTTTACCGATGGTGTCGATTTCGTCGATGAAAACTATGCAGGGAGCCTTTTCGTTGGCCTGCTTGAAAAGGTCGCGCACCTTGGCGGCGCCCATACCAACGAACATTTCTACGAATTCAGAACCGGAAATGGAGAAGAAGGGAACGTTTGCTTCGCCTGCAACGGCCTTGGCCAGCAGGGTCTTACCCGTACCGGGAGGGCCCACCAGCAGAGCACCCTTGGGCAGCTTTGCGCCGATCTCCTCATACTTTTTGGGATCGTGGAGGAAATCTACGATCTCCAGCAGAGATTCCTTGGCCTCCTCCTGACCTGCTACGTCGGCAAAGGTGGTGCCGGTCTGATCCTTGGCGTATATTTTAGCGCCGGACTTGCCGAAGGACATTACGTTTCCGCCACCGCCCATCTTCTTGGTGAGCATGCGGAAGAGGAAGAAGAACAGCAGCAGGGGAACAACAGAACTGACTATGAACTGAATTATCCAAGGTGTCTGCTTGGGCTCAACCTGCGCAAATTCCGCGCCTGCGTTGTAAAGACGGTCGACCAGATCGGGGTCGTCCATGCGTACGCAGTAGAGAATTATTTTGGGCTCGCCGTATATGGAAGTGGCGTAATTGTAGTGATCGCTTTGCTTGTATTCGCTGTCGTCGTGGAGAGAGAAGTAAATATTGTTCTCGTTTACTTCTACCTGATGAATGTTTTCCTTGTCCAGCTCGGTGAGGAACACGTTGTAAGGTACCTCCCAGGAACTGCTCGAGCCGAGGGCTCGGGAGAAAAACGTTATGTTGAGCAGCATGACCGCAACTACCGCGACTATCATGTAGATCAACTGTTTTTTCTTTTTTGGAAGTTTGTTTTTCAAAAGACAGCCTCCTTTTCTTGCCGCAAGGGTATCATATAATTCTGCTTGCGTCAATGCAATTTGTACAATATACGTGTAAACAAAATGTAAATATTGCCAATTTTAGCTCGTACTAAATTGAAAAATACGTTTTTGTACTATTGAGAAATCCGCTGCAGAGTATTAAAATATAAAGTTAAGAGATAAAATCGGAGGATATAAATATGATATTCAGCCGTATAGTTACGGGCGTTTTTGCGCTGTTTTTCGTGCTGGGCGCCATAGACCGCTTTATTGGTAATAAGTTCGGCCTTGGCGCGGAGTATGAGAAAGCCTTCTCCATGATGGGCACTGTTGCCCTCATTATTATGGGTCTTTACTGCATTTCTCCCGTGGTGGCCGATTTCGTTGGGCCTGCCGTGAGCAGAGTGTATAAGGCCATCGGAGCCGACCCTGCCATGTTTGGCCCCACTTTCTTCACTATTGATGCCGGTGGCTTTGCCATGGCAACGGAGTTGGGCGAAGACCCCGCCGTGGCGAAATACGCTGGCGTGGTGGTGTCCACCCTTATCGGCGCGGCAATATCTTTTGCCATTCCCATGGCTATCTCGGTTATAGACAGAGAGGATAGAAAGTATTTTGCCATCGGTACAATGTGCGGTCTTGCAGGCGCGCCTATCGGCAGCTTTTTCGGCGGTCTGGCAAGCGGCCTGCCCGTTAAGCTGATACTCATAAACCTTGTTCCGGTTATCGTTGTAGCGGTGCTGATCATCGTGGGTCTTGCGCTGTTTCCCGATGTTACCATTAAAATCTTTCTCATTTTCGCAAAGATAGTTGCTGCCGTGATTGCCCTCGGCATAGTTTGCGCAGGCGTTCAGGCCACAACCGGCCTTACGATCATCAAGGGGATAAATCCCCTTTCCGAAGCTGCTGCACTGGTGGCGAAAATAATCGTGGTAGTTGCGGGCTCTTTGCCCTTCCTCCACGTTGTCCGTAAGGTAGGCCGCCGTCCTATAGCTGCGGCAAGCCGCAAGATAGGCATAAACGAAGAGGCTATGCTGGGCATGACTATTGCGCTGGCCATAGTTGCACCTGTTTTCAGCGCCTATAACCGAATGGATACCAAAGGTAAGGTGCTGCTGGCCTGCTGCACCTCCACGGTTTCCAATATTTTTGGCGGACATCTCGGATTCACTGCGGCAACGGTGCCGGAAATGATACTGCCCCTTTTCGTGGGCAAAATAAGCGCAGCCATATTCGCGCTGGCGGTGGGCAATTTCTTTGCAAAAAAGCTGTTCCTTTCCAAGGAGCAGGCTGCGGTAAAAACGGAGGAATAAAACTGTGGCAAAGTTCAAAGAATTTCTGAAAAAAGAAATAGTTTTTTCCATAGCCTGCCTGCTGGCGCTGGCATCCATGGCGCTGTGTCCGCCGAGTCTTGATTATATCGGCTATCTTGACCTAACCACGCTGGAACTGCTTTTCTGCCTTATGTGCGCCGTGGCGGGACTTCGCCACGCAGGCGTAATGGACAGCTTGGCGAAAACGCTGGTTGCCCGCGCCAAAAGCGCGAAGCTGCTGGCTTTGGCACTTACGGCGCTCTGCTTTTTCTCAGCTATGCTCATAACCAATGACGTAGCGCTGATAACTTTTGTTCCGCTGACTATCGCTGTTTTCGGATCAAGCGATAAGCGCCGCCTTATCGTCACGGTGGTAATGGAAACCGTGGCTGCAAACCTCGGCAGTATGGCAACGCCTATCGGAAATCCGCAAAATTTGTTCCTATATTCACATTATGCCCTGAGCGCGGGCGAATTTTTCGCAATGGTGCTGCCCTTTGCCGCCCTTTGTTTGGTACTTACCGCCGCCGTTTCCGCGATTTTCAAGTACGGCACCGTGGAAAAGAGTGAAGACGGAGAAAAAACTGCGGTAAACGTTCGCGATACTGCGGTTTACGCGGCGATGTTTTTTGTGTGCGTGCTCACGGTGCTCAAGGTTTTAAGCTCCCACATTTGCTTCGTGATCGTATTGCTGGCGGTGCTGATATATAACCGCCGCATCCTGCTGCGTGTGGATTATTTCCTGCTGCTCACCTTCGTATGCTTCTTTGTTTTTGTGGGCAACATATCCTCTGTTGCCGCTGTGCAGAGAGTGGTGTCGAATCTGCTTGACGGAAGGGAGCTGATAGTGGGTGCCCTTGCAAGTCAGGTGATAAGCAACGTGCCTGCGGCGGTAATGCTGGCTCCCTTTACGGAGAAGTGCCGCGGCTTGCTGCTGGGCGTGAACATCGGCGGATTGGGAACTCCCGTGGCATCCCTTGCAAGTCTTATTGCGTATAAGCAGTATTGCGCCTGCCAAGACCCCGACAGAGGCGCGTTTTTCAAGATATTCCTGCTGGTCAACTTTGCCCTGCTGATAATTCTGTTGGCGGCGGCATGTCTGTTCTTTGTGTAAGATAAGGAGAGTTAATATGAAGCTTTGCAATTTTTATGTAGGCGATGAAATACATATTGGCGCGCTTACCGCCCGCGGAATAGTGGACGTTACCGAGGCCGGTATCACCTCCGATATGAACAGCGTTATAGCAAACGCGGAGACCGCGCTGCCTCTTATCGCAGATATCTGCGCCGATGAGAACCGCCCTGTGGTTGAGGCTTTGCGCTTTGCCAACGTCACTGAGCCTAATAAGCTGGCCTGCGTGGGACTTAACTACAAGAGCCACGCTGAGGAAACGGGCGGCACTGCTCCCAAGGAGCCCGTTATCTTCAATAAGTTCAGCGACCAGCTTTGCCCCCACGAAACGGAGGTAGCCCTGCCCGAATGGCTCCGCTGCTTTGACTATGAGGCCGAGCTTGTAATAGTTATGGGCCGCCATGCGTGGAACGTAAGCGAAGAGGAAGCGATGGACTATATCTTTGGCTATACCGTGGGTAATGACCTGAGTGCCCGCGACAGCCAGTTCATCTCCAATCAGTGGCTTATAGGCAAGAGTCTGCCGGATTTCTCTCCCGCAGGCCCCTTTATCGTAACAGCCGACAGCTTCGATCCCAATGACTCTCATGCCATTGAATGCCGCCTTAACGGAAATCTTGTCCAGAACGGCGATACCAATGATATGATCTTCAACTGCGCTCAAATCGTAAGTTATTGCTCCCGTTACTTCACCCTTGATCCCGGCGACCTTATCTATACCGGCACTCCCGCAGGTGTTATCCTCGGCCATAAGAAAGGCAGCCGCGTGTGGCTGAAAGCAGGCGACGAGGTGGAAATTACCATAGACGGCATCGGCACACTGAAAAACAAACTGATATAAAACCGAAAGGCAGCAATGCAAAGCGCATTGCTGCCTTGATTTTATGCTTCTTCTCTGGTGAGCTGCTTTACCCACTTGTAGCGGTTGCATACGATGCCGTTGGGGATGCACTTGATGATCTGGTCAGCCTTCAGCAGACAGAATACCACGACGGGCGAAGCGTCGAATACGAATGCGGCCAAGGCGGAGACGGGGATGGTAAACAGCCACATGAACAGCGTGTCCACGATGGCCTGATATTTGGGGTTGCCGCCGCCTGCGATGATGCCTCCCTCTACGGGGTACTCGTAGCAGGTGCCTACGGTGGAAATGCTCAGTATCACAAGGAAGGTTTTTGCAAGGGCTTTGGCTTCTTCGGATACGGAGTAGAGATTTACTATAGCGTTGCGGAAGAGGAACATAGCTATTGCCGATACAACGCCGATGATCAGGAATATCATCTGCAGAGTGCGTGAATACGGGCGTACCTTGTCGAGCTTGCCTTCTCCGACGGTTTTACCCATAGTGACGGAGCCTGCGCTGGCGCTGGCCATGCCGACTACTACGAATATCTGGAAGATAACGGAGGCGATGCTGTTGGCGGCGATAACGGTGGCGCTCATATGGCCGAGAACTGCGGTCTGGGCGCCCTGAGCCACGCCCCACAGTGCGCCAGATACCATAACGGGCAGCGCTGCCTTGGCAAAGTCCTTGAGATAGGCAAAGTCCAAATTGATAAGGTGCTTGGGACGGAATTTCAGCTTCTTGTCTATGAAGAAGATGTAAATGAGGATTATCAGCAGCTCTACGCAGCGGCTGGTAAGGGTGGCGACAGCTGCGCCGCGGATGCCCAATTCGGGTGCGCCGAAATTACCGAAGATGAAGCAGTAATTGAGGCACATGTTTATAATGATGGTGGAAATGGACATTATTGTGCCGATAAACGCTGTCTCTACGCTCTGCAGGGAATACATGAGTACGTTGGAAATAGCGAAAATAAGGTAAGTCCAGCGCATTATGTTCAGGTAAAGTATACCCTCTGCAATAACTTCCGTTTCGTTGGTGAAAAGACGCAGGCAGAATTCGGGTGCTGCGCTGGTGAGTATAAAGAACAGAAGTCCCGTTGCAATGGAGAACTTCAGGCCAACGGAGCTTATACGGCGAATGGGGGAAATCTCTTCCTTGCCCCAATACTGGCTGCCGAGAACGGAAACGCCCATGCCGATGCCGGCTACGATCTGCTGCAGAATAAACTGCAGCTGGTTTACGAGGGTTGAGCCGGAAAGGGCAAGCTCTGTGTAGCTGCCCAGCATGAGGTTGTCAACAAGGTTGACTGTCAGGGCGGCCAGCTGCTGCAGAGTTATGACTATCAGCAGGGGAAAGAAGGTGCGGTAAAATGAACGGTCGCGGGTGAAGAGTTCTTTTTTCATGGATGCTCTCCCGTCAGCTTTCGCTGCGCTGCGCTCTGTGGAGTATCATCTGAGCGGTAACGCTCACGGCGATCTCCTCGGGCGTTTCGGCCTTTATTTCTATGCCTATGGGGCTGTACATATGCTTGAGCATTTCTTCGGGTACGCCTGCTGCCAGCAGCTTTTCGGTGGTGGCGGCTACCTTTTTGCGGCTGCCGATGCAGCCAACGTAGGGAACACCGGTGCGCAGAGTCTGTTCAAGAATGTCGTAATCGTTCTGATGACCGCGGGTCATTACGACAACGTAGTCGCAGGGAGTTATCTCTACGCCGCTGCCCTTGATGTCCTTGAAATCGCCGCGGATTATCTCGGCTGCGGTGGGGAAGAGCTCGGGAGTGGAGAATTCGGGTCTGTCCTCGAATACCACAACGCGGAAACCTACCTTGCTCAGAACGGGAACCAGCTGCTGGGAAACGTGGCCGCCGCCGAAAACGTATACGGTGCCTTCGTTGACAACGGGCTCTACGTGATAATCGGCGGTGATAGCGGTATGGCTGCTTATCATGGGCAGGATTGCGGCCTCGTCTATCTCGGAGGAGAAAAGGAGACCCTTCTTGGTGTAGAGACCCATGTCTATAACGTCATTGTCGCGAAGCTTGCGAACGAGCCATACGCTGTCGGTGCCGTCCAGCGCGGCAAGAAGATAGCGCAGCAGGGCGAGAGTGTTGTCATCGCCTGCGGCCATGTATTGGAAGTATACGGTTACCTTGCCGCCGCAGATCATACCCAGATCGGCTACATCGTTGGGGGCCAGGTCATAGCCGACGGTGCCGGACTTGCGGTCGGCGTAAATGGCTGCGGCGTGTTTCTGTGCTTCGTATTCAACTCTGCCGCCGCCAATGGTGCCAAGGGAACTTCCGTCGGGGCGGACGAGCATCTTTGCGCCTGCGCCGCGGGGAGTGGAGCCGGTGGAACCTATAACGCTTACGAGAACGGCGTCAGAGCCCTTTTCGAGAAGCTCTATAACGCTGCCGATAAGTTTTTTCATTGTACACCATTCCTTAAATCAAATGAAAAGCGGGACGGGAAAAAACCCGTCCCGCTTATAAGCAAAATCAGAAGTACTTCTTGATGCCGTCGGTTGCCTCAGCGATGTCGGCGCTGATGGTGATGGTGAACTTCATGTTCTCTGCTTCGCTGTACTTCTCCAGCCAAGCGAGGAAGTCCTCAACACCCTCCTGGGTGTCAACCATCTTATAGAGGCTGTCTATGAAAACGTGGGTAATATCGTAGTTACCTGCGCGAAGTCCGCTGATGAATCCCTTCAGAAATTCGTAGGAACCAAAGCTGTACTGATTAGCAAAAACAAGTCTTGCCTTGTAGGGGATGTCGTAAGTGAGCTTCTGATCCTTCTCCAGAACTACAACATCACCGGCCTCTGCTTCGATAGCGGTCTTAACCATCTCGATAAGCTGCTTGGTCTTGCCGGAGCCCTTAATTCCCATGATGACCTTAACCATAATGGTTCACTCTCCTTTTATTTTATTGACGGAACGATAGCCCGCCCATAAGGAATCTTTTATTAGTAGAGATATGATAACATCTTTTTGTGCTGACTTCAACACCAATTTATGAATTTTTACCGCGAAAACATTATTTTTTGCCCAGCATTGCGAACATATTCTTCTTATAGGCCTCAACTCCGGGCTGGTCGAAGGGATATACGCCCGAAATATAGGCGGAAACGGCGCAGGCGGTTTCAAAGAAGTAGAAGAGATTGCCCACCGCCGCGGCGGTGATTTCGGGCAGCTCCAGACGGATGCAGGGTACGCCGCCGTCGGTGTGAGCCTTGGCGGTGGCTTCAAGTGCGGTGCGGTTGACGAAGTCCATGTCCTTGCCTGCGATGTAGTTCAGGCCGTCAAGGTCGGCTTCGTTGTGGGGGATAAGTACGGTGGCCTCGGGCTTGGAGTACATCATGGTCTCGAATATGCTGCGCTCGCCCTCCTGCATGTACTGACCCATGGAGTGCAGGTCGGCGGTAAGCTCCAGAGAAGCGGGGAAGATACCGATGTTTTCCTTGCCTTCGCTTTCTCCGTAAAGCTGCTTCCACCATTCGCCGATAAAGCGGAAACGGGGCTCCCAGAAGCTGAGAGTTTCGATTTTCTTGCCCTTGGAATAGAGGGCCTGACGGGCGGCAGCGTAGAGCCATGCGGGATTCTGGCTGCTCTTGCGGAGATATTCCGCCTCGCCTGCCTTGGCGCCGTTAATCATGTCCTTTATGCTTATGCCGGCAGCGGCAATGGGCAGCAGACCAACGGGCGTAAGCACGGAATAGCGGCCGCCAACGTCATCGGGGATGACGAATGTGGTGAAGCCTGCCTTGTCGGCCATGGTGCGCAGTGCGCCGCGCTTGGCATCGGTGGTGGCGTATACTCTTTCAGCGGCGGCAGCGCCGTATTTCTTCTCCAGCAGGGCGTAGAAAATTCTGAAAGCCACGGCGGGCTCTGTGGTGGTGCCGGACTTGGAAATTACGTTTATGGAGAAATCCTTGTTTTCCAGATATGCAAGAAGCTGAGAGGCATAAAGGCCGGAAAGGTTGTTGCCGGCGAAGATGACCTCGGGGCCACCGTCGGAACCGAACTGGGGACGCAGCAGCTCCAGCGCTGCGCGTGCGCCGAGGTAGGAACCGCCGATGCCGATGACCAGCAGAACGTCGGAACTTTTGCGGATCTTGTCTGCTGCCGCATTTATTGCGTCAAGCAGCTCGTCGCTCATAGCGGAGGGGAGGTGGAGCCAGCCTGCGAAATCCTTTTCTGCATCCAGCTTTTCGGCGGCGGCAGCGGCCTTTTCCAGCCAAGGCTCAATTCCCTCGGGGATGAAAGGAGTAAGCGCGGAAATATCGGTTTTGATCATTGAGTATCACCCTCATATAATTTTCTGTTATGGCAATATTTTACCCCAAAACGGCGGCGCTTACAAGTACTGAAAAACGCTTATGCGGTAAATGCGGGCGATTACTGCTTGAAAATGGCGGTGAGCGGTGGTATAATTCAACCAAATAAATTGCCGAAAGGCAGATGGAGGATAATTATGGACGTTATCAAGCTCTATACTCCCGAAGTTCCCGAGGGTCAGTTCCCTATGACTATGGCCGATGTAAGCGGCGTTAAGCGCAAGTTCCTTGACGTTGCCTATGCAGACCAGTCCAAGAATCAGAAGATGGATATTTACCTGCCCGATGAAGGTGTAGGTCCCTTCCCCGTAATCGTGTTCATCCACGGCGGCGCATTCTGGGGCGGCGAGCGCCGCGACTTCCAGATGCACTACGTTGTAAACGGCATCCGCCGCGGCTACGTAGTAGTCAGCCTTGACCACCGTCTTTCCGACGAGGCTAAGTTCCCCGAGCCCGTATATGACGTAAAGGCAGCTATCCGCTTCCTGCGCGCCAACGCATCCACCTATCTTATGGATACCGACCGTATCGGCGTATGCGGCGCTTCCGCAGGCGGCTACATGGTAACCATGCTGGGCGCAACCGGCGATATGGATGCTTTTGAAGACCGCACCATGGGCAACGCTGAGTATAGCAGCTCCGTTCAGGCCGTTATCAGCCTCTTCGGCGTACACGATCCCGTAATGCAGTCTCAGTTCACCGAGGACGCTCCTCCCTTCACCCCCGGCGGCCCCAAGATGGCAAACTTCATGGATATCTTTATGGACTTCAACTGCCGCGAGAAGCCCGCTCTTGCTATGATGGGCTGGCCCGGCAACTACATAACCCCCGCTTGCCCTCCCATGCTCATTCAGGCAGGCTCCGCCGATGAGATCGTTCCCTATCAGAACTCCATCGACCTTGCCGATAAGATCAATGCCGTTTGCGGCGACGGTCGCGCAATTTTCGAGACCTTCCCCGACTGCAAGCACGGTGACCCCGCCTTCAGCACCCCTGAAGCCGAAGAGCGCCGCTTTGAGTTCTTCGATTCCATCCTGAAGAAGTAAGTTAATATACAAACAAAGCCGCCCAACTCGGGCGGCTTTGTCTGCGGATGAAGAAATATACCATGAAACACAGACAGTACATTGATTTCCTAAATAAAATTGAGAAACTTAAATGCAACACCCGTCATTCGTGGACTTCAAGCGGAAGGCAGGAGAGTGTTGCCGAGCATTCGTGGCGGCTTGCGGTCATGGCAATGCTCTGTGCCGACGAATATCCCGAGCTTGATATGAACAAGGTAATAAAAATGTGCCTTGTCCATGATTTTGGCGAGGCGATAACCGGCGATATTCCTGCGTTTCTTAAAACCGAGCAGAACGAGCGGGATGAGGATAAAGCGGTTGCAAGCCTGCTGTCGGAACTGCCGACGGACGTTCAAATTGAGCTTCAAGCTCTGTTTGATGAGATGGATGAGCGGGAAACAGCGGAAGCTAAGCTGTTCAAATCTCTGGACAATCTCGAAGCCTTGGTTTCGCACAATGAGGCGGATATTTCCACATGGATACCTCTCGAATATGAGGAGAATCTTACATACGGAGCGGCTAATTGCGAATGGTCGGAGTGGACAAAAGCGCTGAGAGCGGAACTGAAAAAGGACAGCCTTGAGAAGATTGAAGCAGCTAAACGAGTATGATTAAATGAAAAATAAGGGTTAAGCTTCTCCTATGAGGAGAAGCTGGCGCCGAAGGCGACTGATGAGGTAGACAATAACGCAGTGCACTCAAGGTATGTCATTCTGAAGCTTCGCCGAAGAATCTCCGCAGTCAAATTTTTATTGGCAGTTGACCGAGTGCGGAGATGCTTCGCTGCGCTCAGCATGATATGACTTTGGAATTTATGCGGTGCAATTGTTTTCCACCTCATCCACCGCAAGCGGTCCCCCTTCTCCTCATAGGAGAAGGTTAAATGTATATCCGGCACAAAACACAAAACCCCCGTTTTCCAAATCGGAAAACGGGGGTTCAATTACATTATAGCAAATTATCAGTCATCAAGGCCGCGCTGCTGGCGCTCCTTGATAGCCTCCTTGCGGGAGAGGTTGATGCGGCCGCGGTCGTCGATCTCGATAACCTTTACCCAAGTAAGCTCGCCGATCTGGAGAACGTCTTCAACCTTCTCGGTGCGCTTGTACTCGAGATCCTTGATGTGGCAAAGGCCGTCCTTGCCGGGAACGAGCTCGATGAATGCGCCCATCTGGGAGCCGTCCTTCTTGCTGGTCAGGTAGCTTACGCACTTGCCCTGATAGATAGCGCCGATCTCGGGAACAAATACGATGTTCTCGATGGTCTGCTTTGCGGCAAGGCAGGCCTCCATGCTCTCGCTGGAGATGAATACGCTGCCGTCGTCCTCGATGTCTACCTTGGCACCGGTGTCGGCAACGATCTTCTGGATGGTCTTGCCGCCGGAGCCGATGACCTCGCGGATCTTGTCCACGGCGATCTTCATGCTGATCATCTTGGGAGCGTAGGGAGAAAGCTCCTTGCGGGGCTCTGCGATAGCGGGGAGCATGATCTCGTCGAGGATCTGGATACGAGCCTCGCGGGTGATTTCGAGAGCGTTCTTAACGATCTCGTGCTTCAGACCGTCGTTCTTCAGGTCCATCTGGATAGCGGTGATGCCGTCCTTGGTACCTGCTACCTTGAAGTCCATCTCGCCGTGGAAGTCTTCAACGCCCTGGATGTCGATGAAGGTGGTCCAGTCATCGCCGTCCTGAATAAGACCGCAGGAGATACCTGCAACGGGAGCCTTGATGGGTACACCTGCGTCCATAAGAGCAAGGGTGCTGCCGCAGATGGAACCCTGAGAGGTGGAACCGTTGGAAGAGAGAACCTCGGAAACGAGGCGGATAGCATAGGGGAACTCGGTTACATCGGGGATGATGGGCTCGATAGCCTTCTCAACCAGAGCACCGTGGCCCTGCTCGCGGCGGGAAGTGCTGCGGCTGGCACGGGCTTCACCGGTGGAGTAAGAGGGCATGTTGTAGTGGTGCATGAAGCGCTTGGAATCCTCTTCCCAGATGGTGTCGAGCTTCTGAGCGGCGGAAATGGTGTTGAGGGTTGCAATGGTGAGAACCTGGGTCTGACCACGGGTGAAGAGGCCGGAGCCGTGAACTCTGGGAATAAGGCCTACCTCGGAAGCGAGGGGACGGATCTCGTCCATGCCTCTGCCGTCAACGCGCTTGCCGATGAGCAGCCACTTCTTAACGACCTTCTTCTGCAGCTTGTAGAGGATCTCGTCCATGTACTGCATGATGTCGGGATGCTCTTCGCTGTACTTTGCTTCCATAGCGGTGACCCACTCGTTTACGCGGGACTCGCGAACGTTCTTGTCATCGGTGTCCATGCAGTACTCCATGCCTTCGAACTCGTTGGCAACGAGCTTCTCGAAGAGCTCATCGTCGAATGCTGCGTGGTCATAGCTAAACTTGGGCTTGCCGATCTCGGCAACCATGGTGTTGATAAGCTCGATAACGGGCTTTACCTTCTCGTGAGCCTGAACGATACCCTCGTACATAACTTCGTCGGGAACCTGATCGGCAGCTGCCTCGATCATAACGATCTTCTCCATGGTAGCAGCTACGGTAACGGTCATTCTGTTGGTGTCGCGCTCTTCCTGAGTGGGGTTGAAGAGATACTTCTCGCCGTCCCAGCCGAGAACGATGCCGCCGATGGGGCCGTTGAAGGGAACGTCGGAGATGCAGACTGCAGCGGATGCGCCGATCATAGCAGCGATCTCGGGGGAGCAGTCTCTGTCAACGGAAAGAACGTCGCAGGCGATGACAACGTCGTTGCGCAGGTCGGAGGGGAAGAGGGGGCGCATGGGACGGTCGATCAGACGGGAAGCCAGAACAGCGGGAAGGCTGGGCTTACCCTCGCGGCGCATGAAGCTGCCGGGGATGCGGCCTACTGCGTAGAGCTTTTCGTTGAAGTCTACAGCGAGAGGGAAGTAGTCAATGCCGTCCTTGGGACGAGCGGATGCGGTAACGGTAGCAAGAACGGTGGTCTCGCCGTACTTTACCAGAACGGATGCGTTTGCCAGTTCTGCCAGCTTGCCGACTTCCATAACGAGAGGACGGCCGCAGAAATCGATCTCAAAACGCTTTTCGTTGTTGAACTGTCTTTTGGTGATGATCATTGAATTCTCTCCTTTTCCGGGGGAGAAACTGCGCCAAATTATTTAGCACTTGAAACGCGGTTCGGCGGGGCAAAACCGTCTTTCAAATGCTAATTCAGCGAACTCTCCCCACAAATTATTTGGTTTACAAATGCACTACGAGGCTGTCCCGTATTCGGGACAGCCTCAACTGTAGCTTATTACTTACGGATGCCGAGCTTGGCGATGCATGCTCTGTAACGCTCGATGTCCTTCTTAGCGAGGTAGTCGAGGAGGTTGCGGCGCTTACCGACCATCTTCAGAAGGCCTCTTCTGGAGTGGTTGTCCTTCTTGTGAACCTTGAGGTGCTCGGTGAGCTGAGCGATACGCTCGGTGAGGATAGCGATCTGAACCTCGGGAGAACCGGTATCGGTCTCGTGGGTTCTGTTGTTCTCGATGATAGCAGTCTTCTGCTCTTTCAGCATCATGATAAATCATTTCCTTTCTTGTTTTGTTTTCCCACGGAGCTGAGTTGAGGGGCGAAAGGACGCCGTAAACGGCCTTATCCCTTGACTAAGCCGGGGGGATAGCCGTGAAACTATATCACATATTTTGGGAAAAGTAAAGAGCTTTATTCAAATATTTTTAGGAAAAAGCCTTTATTTTGGGGAGTTTTTCGGTTTACAGGACTCTGTAGAGAGTTATTCTTACGCCTTCGCCCTCGGGCTCACCCTTGCCGACGAAAAGCTGCTTGTTCAGGAAGTCCAGAGCCTTGCTGTTGGTTACGAACTTGGGGGTGGTGCGCATATATCCGCCCTCTACATCGGAGCAGATAACGCCGCTGTTCTCGATGTAAACGTAGCATTCTTCTCCTGTGTAGTCCTTGCCCTTTGCCATATAGCGGGCAGAGAGGGTGTGAGAGGTGCCCTTGGGGCCGATTACCTGAGTGTCGATACCGCCGGGGAGAACGGTGCCGGTGAAATACTTGCCGTCGATAGTGGCGTCAAAGGGGATCATAACTACGCCGCCGGCTTCACCCTGGAAAGCGACAACATCGCTGCCCTTAATGGATACGTGTACCTGCATGATTTCTTCAAGCTGCATGGATTATTCCTCCTTGAAAAATATTTATACTCAAATTATATAATATCCTGCCATAGGTTGCAAGGTATAAAAGTTTGTAAAACGGCTTTGGCTGTGGTACAATAACAGCATATACATTAAATTTAAATGGAGGACTTCCTATGTCCGTTAAAATACTTGCCGTAGGCGACATAGTCGCTCCCCGTGGCCTTGATTATCTTTCGAAACATCTGAAAAAACTTATCAAAACCACCGGAGCGGCATTCACCGTGGTCAACGGTGAAAACGCCTCCCAGCTGGGAATAACGCCCGATCAGGCAGAGGATATTTTCGCTGCGGGTGCCGACGTTATCACTCTCGGCAACCACAGCTTCAACCGCCGCGAGATATTCGATTATCTTGACGATTCTGCCTACATTCTGCGCCCTGCTAACTTTGCACCGCAGTGCCCCGGCAGAGGAATGGGTGTCTACGATGCCTCCTTCGGGCAGGTCAAGGTGATAAACCTTATAGGCCGCTGCAATATGGATTACGGCCCCGATAACCCTTTCCTCATGGTGGATAAGCTGCTTAAGGATGAGCCCTGCACCGTAACGCTGGTGGACTTCCATGCCGAGACAAGCAGCGAGAAACTGGCGATGGGATATATGCTGGACGGCCGCGTTTCCGCTGTATGGGGTACCCATACCCACGTGCAGACCTCCGATGCGGGCGTGTTGCCCAACGGTACGGGTTATATCAGCGATCTTGGTATGACGGGGCCTGCCGTTTCCGTACTGGGCATAAAGCCCGAGCAGTCCATAGCTATGTTCCGCGGCGAACCCAAAAGCCGCTTCACAGCAGCCGACGGCCCCTGCAAGCTGGAATGCTGTGTGTTCGAAATTGATCCCAAAACCGGTCTTTGCCTTTCTGCCGAGGCCATGAGAATAGAAGGATGATATAATGCTGAAAATTGTCCATGCCGCCGACCTGCATCTGGATTCAGCCTTTTCTGCCCTTTCGGCGGAGCAGGCTGCCATGCTGCGCCGTGAGCAGCGGCGCATAGTGGAGGATATTGCGGCGCAGGCCGAGCGTATTTCTGCCGATCTGCTGCTCCTGTCAGGCGACCTTTTCGACAGTGACCGCTGCTTCGGCGAAACGGCTGAGGCTCTTTGCCGAGCCTTCGAGCAGACCCGCGCTCATATCTTTATCGCGCCCGGAAACCACGATTGGTATTCTGCCAATTCTCCGTGGACACGCATGAAGCTGCCCGAAAACGTCCACATTTTCACAAGCTCTGCCATAGAGCGGGTGGAACTGCCTGAACTGGGCTGTACTGTGTGGGGCGCAGCCTTCCTTTCCGATAGTGCCCAGCCGCCGCTGGCCGATTTTCGCGCCAATGGCGAGGGTGTGAATATAATGGTGCTTCACGGCGACGTTGACATGCCCGACAGTAAGTACGGCTACATTTCCCGCGATGATATTGCTGACTCGAGTCTGGATTATCTTGCCTTGGGTCATGTACATAAATTCAGCGGGGTTCAAAAGGCGGGCAATACGTTTTACGCTTACCCCGGCTGCGCCATGGGTCGCGGCTTTGATGAAACGGGTGAGAAAGGCATTCTTTGCGGTACCGTGGATAAAGGCTGCTGCGATATGAAATTCCTGCCCTTGTCCGGCCGCAAATATGAGATAGTATCCGTGGATATAAGTGACAGTGAGGACTTTGCCGCTGCTGTGCGGCAGGCTTTGCCCGAAGGCTGCGGCAGAGATATTTACCGCGTGATACTGAGCGGAGAGAGAAGCGAAACGCCGGATATTGCCGCCATCGAGCAGGCTTTGGAAGGTCTGTGCTGCCGCCTCGAAGTAAGAGATGAAACACGCCCGAAGATAGAGCTGTGGGCGGCTGCCGGGGATAATACCCTTAAAGGCGGCTTCCTGCGGAGAATGAAGGCTCTTTACGATGCGGCGCAAAGCGATGACGAGCGCAGCCGTATAACCAAGGCTGTAAGCTACGGCCTTGCGGCTTTGGAAAACAGAGAAGGGGGGACGATCGGATGATAATCAAGTCAATGGATGCCTCCTTCGGCGGCTTGGAAAATGCCCACATGGAGCTTGAGCCGGGACTTAATATCATTGAGGCCCCCAACGAAGCGGGAAAATCCACGTGGTGCGGATTTATTCGCACCATGCTGTATGGAATAAGTACCTCTCAAAGAGAGAAAGCGGGTGTTTTGCCCGATAAAAAGCGTTTCCTCCCTTGGGGCAATTATCCCATGCGAGGTGCTATGCGTATTCAGTGGCGGGGCGGAGACGTTACCCTCACGAGAAGCGGTGCGGCAGGTAAGCCTATGGGCAACTGCAATGCCCAAATCAGCGATACGGCGCAGAAAGTGCCCGAGCTTTGCGGCAAAGCTCCCGGTGAGATCATACTGGGGGTGCCCGAGTCGGTGTTCCGCCGCAGTGCCTTTATACCGGGCGGCGCGCTGGCTGTCGATAAGGATGCCGAGCTGGAGAAACGTATTTCTGCCCTGATAACTTCGGGCAGCGAAGAGGATGAATCCTATTCCACCGCCCGCAGTGCCCTGCACAATTGGCGAGTAAAGCGCAAGCATAATGCGAAGGTTGGCCGCGCGGCTGAGCTTGAAGGCAAAATAGCGGAGAAAAATGCGGCCCTTGCAGCGGTTAAGGAAGAGAACGCCCGCCTTGGCGGCCTTCACGCAGAGCGTGGCGTGCTGCTGGAAACCATCGGAGGGCTGGAAAGGGAACTGCGCCGCCACGAGGGCGCAAAGCTGAAGGCGGAATACGATAAAATCGCCGCTGCCCGCACTGCCAGAGCCGATGCGGAAGCGGAAGTGAAAAGGCTTAGCGACGAAGCCGGTGATATTTCCGCAGAAAAACTGACGGCTGCCCGCCATGCCGTAAGCGAGTACAGGGAAGCTGCGGCGAAAATAAAGGCAGCAGCCGAGGCTGAAGCAAGATACAATGAGGCAAAGGCTGACTGCGAGCGGGCGGAGACAGAGCTGCGCGAAGCGCAGAGAGAAGCGGCGGGAGTTACCTCCGAGGGTATCGCTGCCGCACGCAAGGCCTTGCTGGAATATGAAAGCTCTGCGGCAAATGCAGAAAAAACGGCAGCCGAGAGCTATGTGCCCCGACAGAAAGCGGAGACTAAAAAAGCTCCCGTGGCGCTTGCCATAGTGGGAGCGGTGTTGATAATAGCCGCCATCGTTACCGCCTTGTTGGCTCTCCATATAGCGGTTCCTGCGGTTTTGGCCGCTGCCGGCATAGTGTTGACGGTGCTGTTTTTTGTGAAAAAGCAGAGCATTTCCCGCGCCAAAGCGGCTGCGGAGGAAGCTGAACGTGCCGAGCGTGCGGTGTATGAGAATTTGAACCGCGCTGCCCGGGAACGTATGCAGGAGGCGGAGAAGGCTTTGCTGGAGGCGCTTTCGGCCATCGGCGGAGAAACCTTGCCCTCGCGTGCCGCTGTCCGTATCGACGAGCGGGAGGCTTTGCTGGAGAACATGGATATGGCGAAGGCAAAGCTGGAAATTGCGGAAAGAGTTGCCGAGGGATTGGCACCCGAGGCGGGAATTGCCACCGCAGCTGCAGAGCAGGAAGATAAGGCTGCCCGAAAGCTGAACGATGCGCTTGAGGCGCTGGGTGTGGATCCTGCGGGCAATATTTTGGACGGAATCGAGGAAAAGGCATCGCTGCTGGAGCGTTTGAGCCGCGCGCGTGCCAACTGCTCTGCGGCGATAAAGCTGGAAGAAAGCCTCGGAGAACTGCCCGAACTGCCAGAAGATACGGAAGAACCCGACAGCGATTTGGAGGACGTGCAGTTTGCCCTCGAAAAAGCGCGCCGCCGCGCCGCGGAACTTGAACGCGCGCTGGCAATGTCGGAGGGCGAGCTTCGCCATCTCGGCGACCCGCTGGTAACTGCCACGGAACTGGAAAATCTACGCGAGGCTTATGCGGCCAACGAGGAAGAACATGAGGCTCTCAGCCTTGCAATGTCCGTGCTGGACGAAGCAAACGCCGAACTGCAGCAGCGCTTCTCGCCTATAGTGGGAAGTCTTGCGGGAAAACTTATGGCGGCCATGACGGACGGCTCCTACGATAAAGTCAGCTTCGACCGAGAGTTTAACTTTACCGCTGCCCGCGCAGGCGAAGGTGAGCACGCATCGGAGTATCTCAGTACGGGTACTGCTGCCCAGCTCTATCTTGCCGTGCGTATTGCCATCTGTATGCTGGCCTTGCCCGAAGAGGAGAGCTGCCCCATCATCCTTGACGATGCTCTTCTCGGATTCGATGATAAGCGCGCCAAGGCGGCGCTTGAACTCCTTAAGGAGCTTTCCAAAGAGCGGCAGATAATTCTTTTCACCTGCCAAAGCAGGGAGAAACTTCTCTTAGAGGCATAAAAAGTGAGTATATAAATGCAATTTCAAAAACTGAACATGTTATTTTCTCTTGACATTGGAGCAGAATATTGCTTTAATTAGATAGTTAAGGAATAACGCAAGTACGTTAAAAAATAAGAGATAAGGAGTGTTTTTCAAATGAGCAATACCGCAGCTCTTAAGAAGTACTCCGCAAAGACCTGGTTCCGCTTTATTTTCTGGTCTTTGTTCGGTGTATTTTCTTTCTTCATCAACGTTCCTATGCCCGCTTATCAGATCAATATCGGCGGCTGGGCATGGGGTGCTGTAGGTGCCCAGTCCAACGTTTTGGCCAGCCACCTGACCAACTTCATCAAGGCAGCTCTCTATACCGGCAACTTCAAGGCTATGCCCGTTGTCGTATGGCTCATCGCCCTTTATGCTGTTCTTGACGTATTCTTCTTCCGTCCCGAGAAGGCATGGAAGACCACCCGCATCAATGCTGTTTTCGCAGTATTCAAGATCATCGGCTTCGTAGTCCTCAGCATGATCGTAATCGAGTATTACTTCCATGCATACTTCAGCTTCATGAGCTGGCTGTTCACCCCTAAGGCAAACCTGGGCAATGCAAGCATCGCAACCTTCGTTATGGATAAGGTTCTCGTAACCATCTGTATCTCCCTGCCTTGCGCATCCCTGTTCCTGCCCTTCCTGGTTGACTACGGTCTGGTTGACTTCATCGGCGTATTCGTTCGCCCCATCATGCGTACTGTATTCAAGCTGCCCGGCCGCGCTGCCATCATCATGGTTACCGCATTCCTCGGCAACTTCTCTGCAGGCCACATCGCTGTTAACGACCAGTACAAGAACGGCCGTATGACCGAGCGTGAGTCCGTATGCATCGATACCTCCCTCTCCACCGTTTCTGTTGGCTTCCTGATGGCTCTTGCCAGCAACACCGGTCTGCTCGCTGCAGGTTACTGGAACACCTTCTTCTGGGTTGCTTTCCTCATCACCCTTCTGGTTGCTCTGGTTGGCGTTCGTATTCCTCCCCTGCGCGGCATTCCCGATACCTATTATCCCACCGCTACTCCCAACCCCGAAACCGTTATCAAGAAGAACCTCGTTAAGACCGCATTTACCGAAGCTCTTGATATCTGCGAAGCTCAGGATAACCCCCTGAAGCGTATCGCATACATCATGAAGGAAACCATGAACGTTATGGGTACCGTTGCTTCCGGTACTTCCTTCTTCGGTACCTTCGGCGTTGTTCTCTACATCTTTACTCCCGTTATTGCTCTCCTCGGCAAGATCTTCTGGCCCCTGTTCCGTATTTTCGGTTTCACCGGCGCCGAGCTGGAAGTTGCATGCACCGGTTCTATGATCTCCCTCATCGAGGTTACCGTTCCCGGTCTGCTGGTTGCTGCCGGCGAGTGGTCCATGCGTCTGCGTTTCATGCTGGCAGTTCTGCCCGTTACCTCCATCATCTTCCTGGCATCCTTCGTTCCCTGCTGCATGGGTACCGAGGTTCCCGTGAAGTTCTGGCACCTGCTGGTTATCTGGCTTGAGCGTATGATCCTCTCCATCATCATCACCGGTATCTTCGCAGTTATCCTCTTCCCCGCAGGCATGGTAATGTAATTCCATACATAATCAAAACGCCTTCCGCATTCTTTGCGGAAGGCGTTTTTTCATATAGCATAGGTATAAAAAGGAATCACCCCGACGCAATGTCGGGGTGATTTTTCATTTTGTCAGATACCCAGCTGGATCCAAAGCTCTTTGTAGAGAGCGAGGATATCGGCGGGAAGATTTACATAGAGCTCGCAGCGCTCCAGAGTTTCGGCAGGAGCGACCATGATGTTGTAAATCTCGGGATCGAGCTCCTCTTCGTAGAGCTCGTAATAATACTCGGGATACTGCTCAAGTGCCTCACTGTTGGGAGAAGCATACCAAATGTAATCCATGTTCATAAGGCTTGCTTCGGTGGAGGCTATGAAGTTGATCCAAGCCTCGGCTTCAGCCTTGTGTGGGCTATCCTTGAGGATACACATGGAGTCTACGAACCAGTTGGAACCTCTTTCGGGGACTACGAATGCCAAATCTTCGTTGTTTTCCAGCATGGTGAGGTAGTCGCCTGCGTAGTAGGTGGAGATGGCAGCGTTGCCGCCCTCCATCTTCTGATAGATCTCGTCCATTACCTTGCCCTGATAGACGCCCTTTTCGGTTGCGTCAACAAGAAGCTGGTAGGCTTCGCGGATCTCGTCCTCGTTGGTGGTATTCATGGAGTAACCCAAATGCTTCAGGGCTATGCCGATGGCATCGCGGGAGTTGTTGATAAGAAGAACATCACCTGCGTACTTTTCGTCATAGAGAACGCTGAAATCGTGAACTTCGTCTTCTACCAAGGAGGTGTTGTAGATAATGCCTACTGTGCCCCAAGCGTAGGGAACGGTGTATTTGTTCTCAGGGTCATAGGACAGATTGCGGAACCGCCGGTCGATAAGCTCGAAGTTGGGAATGTTGCTGTAGTCCAGCTCTTCCAGCATGTCTTCCTCGATAAGGCGGGCTACCATGTAGTCGGAGGGAACGATAACGTCATAGTCGCCGCCGCCGCTCTTAAGCAGGGAGTAAAGAGCCTCGTTGCTTTCGGCGGTTTGATAATTGACGCGGATGCCCGTCTGCTCCTCAAACATGGTTATAAGCTCGGGGTCGATGTATTCGCCCCAGCTGCATACGTTTACAACGGGCTGGCCATAGGTGGCGCGGCTGAGGCTGATGATGCTCAGGCCGATAGCGCAGACAATAACTGCGGTAACGGTGCGCTTGATCCAGGGGCGAGCCTTGAAGAACTCTGCTCTGTCTGCCTTGCGGACTTCCTCTGCCGCGATAACGGCAACGGGTCTCTTGGCCTTCTTCTCCTGCTGGGCTTCCTTCACGTTTACTATGACCAGAAGAACGAGGACCACAACGAAAAGCAGAGTGGAGATTGCGTTTATCTCGGGGGTGATGCGCTTTTTCGTCATGCCGTAGATGGTCATGGCAAGGGTGGAGGTGGAGGAACCTGCGGTGAAGTAAGAGATAACGAAGTCGTCAATGGACATGGTGAAAGCGATAAGCGCGCCGGAAACGATGCCGGGCTTTATCTCGGGGAGGATGACCTTACGGAAGGCCATGAACCATGTGCAGCCAAGATCCTTGGCTGCGTCCACCAGATTTTTGTCCATCTGTCGCAGCTTGGGCGCTACGTTAAGGATGACATAGGGGATGTTGAAGGCTATGTGCGCCAAAAGCAGCGTGGTGAAGCCCAAATGCAGCCGTGTGGGAAGAGTTATGACTTCCTGGATACTGTTGAACCATACGGCGAAACTGCCCCAGAAGCGGAAAAACGCAGCGAAGAAGAGGCAGAGGCCGACACCGGTAACAATATCCGCGTTCATCATGGGAATGTTGTTTACGGTAAGCAGGGGATCGCGCCAGCGGCGGGAGAGACTGTAAAGACCGATGGCGGCGAAAGTTCCGGCAACGGTAGCGATTATTGTTGCGAGGATGGAAACGAGCAGGGTGGTATAAACGCTTTCCATGATGATGCGGTTCTTGAAGAGGGAACCGTACCAACTGAGGGAGAAGCCTTTCCATACGGCGCTGCTGTCGCCTGCGTTGAAAGAGAAAATTATAAGCAGGAAGATAGGCGCGTAAAGGAAAATGAATACCAATGCCATGATCAGGCGGCTTCCGGTTCTGTTTGTCTTTTTCACAGCATCACCGCCTGTTCTTCGCCCTCGCCGAAGTGGTTCATTACCGCCATGCAGACGACAACGATAACCATCATAACGAGGGATATGGCAGCGCCGAGATAGGGATCATAAGCACCGCCTAGGAACTGCTGCTCGATAAGGTCGCCCAGCATCATCTGAGTGCCGCCGCCGAGGAGGCGGGAAATGGCGAAGGTGGAAACAGAAGGCACGAATACCATCGTTACGCCCGAGAGGACGCCCGGCAGGGAAAGGGGCAGGATGACCTTGCGGAAAACGCGCATGTTGTTCGCGCCGAGGTCGCGGGCTGCCTCCAGCAGGGAATTGTCCAGCTTGACGATAACGGAGTAGATGGGCAGGATCATAAAGGGCAGGTAGTTATAAACCATGCCAAGTACAACAGCGCCCTGAGTGCCGATCATGTTGAAATGGTCGATGGGCACGTACAGCTCCGGGTTTGCCGCCATGCGCATACCGATGTTGTTGATAAGGTCGAAAAGACCTATGGAAGCAAAAAACTGATTGAGGAGGCCGTTATTTTCGAGAATGGACATCCAGGAGTAGGTTCTCAGCAGGAAGTTCATCCACATGGGGAGCATGATAATAACCATGGCTACCTTCTGGAAACGGGGGCCTTCCTTAGCCATCATGTAGGAAACAGGATAGCCGATAAGCAGGCAGATAATGGTTGCGATAATGGCCAGCTTGAAGGAGCGGCCGAATACCGAGGCGTAAAGCCCCATATCCGCAAAGTTGCCGAAGGTGAAATTGCCGTTGGAGGTGGAGAATGCGTAGACGACCATCATTATAATGGGCGCGACTACGAAAATCGCCATCCATATAACGTAGGGCACGGCGAGCCCGGAGAGCTTATTCTTCATCCTCGCTCTCCTCCTCATCCAGCTCAACGCTGGCGTCGCCTATTTCGTCATATTCCTCGGAGTAAGAGGAATAGTCGCCGAACATACCCGAGTATTCGCTCTTCTTCATGATGTGAATATCGTCGGGATTGAGGATGATGCCGATGACGGAGCCTTCGGCATGGTAATCTGTGGTCTGTATGAGCCACTTGTAGCCCTTGAAGTCAACGATGGTGTCGTAATGGACACCCTTGAAGGTGACGGAGGTAACGGTGCCGCGGAGCTGACCCTTTTCGGGAGCGACGATGTCGATGTCCTCGGGACGGATAACAACGTCGACGGGCTCCATGGGGGCAAAGCCCTTATCAAGGCACTTGAATTTGCGGTTGAAAAATTCGACCACATAGTCCTCGTGCATGATGCCGTCAAGAATGTTGGACTCGCCGATAAAGTCGGCTACGAAGGCGTTTTTAGGCTCGTTATAGATGTCCTCGGGAGTGCCTATCTGCTGGATCTTGCCGCCGTCCATAACAACGACGGTGTCGGACATAGCAAGGGCTTCCTCCTGATCGTGGGTAACGTAGATAAAGGTGATCTCCATGGCCTGCTGGATGCGCTTAAGCTCGTTCTGCATATCCTTTCTCAGGCGCATATCCAGTGCGCCCAGAGGCTCATCGAGCAGAAGAACCTTAGGACGGTTTACCAGTGCGCGGGCGATGGCCACACGCTGCTGCTGACCACCCGAAAGGGAGGTTATGGAGCGCTTTTCAAAGCCTTTGAGGTTAACTACCTCCAGCATTTCCATTACCCTTTCGGTGATCTCCTTTTCGGGAATCTTCACCTTCTTGCCATTCTCGTCGGTCTTGGGGATACGCAGACCGAAAGCTACGTTCTCAAAGACGTTGAGGTGGGGGAAAAGGGCATACTTCTGGAATACTGTGTTTACCTGACGTTTATGAGGGGGAACATCATTAATCCTCACACCATCAAACAAAACATCACCCGATGTGGGCGTCAAAAAACCGCCGATTATTCTCAGCGTAGTAGTCTTGCCGCAGCCGCTGGGGCCAAGCAGTGTGAGGAATTCCTTATCATTAAAATAAATATTCAGGTTATCAAGAATAACTGCATCTTCAAACGCCACTGATACGTTCTTCAGGCGTATGAGTTCCTTGGACATTTATCCTCCCCCGTTTCTGTGTTTTTTTAGGCAGCGGGAGTTGAAACCCGCGCCGGTTTTATCGGGCGGTTTTCCGCCCATACTTTGTCATCGTCCTTGGAAAGCCACCAAGGATTTCCTGCGTCCTCTTCCTCGTCTGGGCGAAAATCCGCTCCGCTAAAACTGCTGACGCAGGGCGGCGCTTGCTTCAACTCCCGCAGCCCTGTGGCTGCATGGACGATAAAGAGCAATAAAGGCGGGAACAGCATTCCCGCCTTGATGTAAATATAGAATGTTTTACGCTTAATGTCAATCATTTAAAGAGTAAAGTCGAAATATTTTTCGGCAAAATCCACTTTTTCCACAGAAAATTCTTTGCCGTTGAGATACTCCAGCGCACCGGCGGGAGTTTCGAAGGTAAACTTGAGTTTGTAGGAGTAAAGGGCCTGATGTTTTTCGCCCATATTGTGGGGATCGTTGCCCTTTCCGTACTTGCCGTCGCCCAGCAGAGGATGGCCTGCTGCGGAGAACTGAGCGCGTATCTGGTGGGTGCGGCCCGTCAGCAGACGGCACTCTACGAGGGAGAGTCCGTTCTTGGAGGCGAGGGTTCTGTACTCGGTGGCGGCAGACTTGGCGCCTTTCTCCATTTTATCGCGGACGTAGACCTGATTTTTTACGGCGTCCTTAAAAATGTAACCCTTAAGGGTGCCGCTGGGAGGGGTCATTTTTCCGTGGATAACGGCAAGGTAGAGCTTGTCTATCTCGCGGTCGCGTATCTTGTCGTTGAGAACGCGAAGAGCCTCGGCGGTTTTGGCGGCGATAACGATGCCGCCGGTGTTGCGGTCTATTCGGTTGCAGAGAGCGGGAGTGAAGGAGTTTTCCTCGCGAGGTCTCCATTCGCCCTTTTGATACAGATAATTCTGAATGTGGGAAATGAGGGTGTTGTAATCGTAGGCACCCGCGCTGTGGCAGAGCATTCCGGGCTTCTTGTCGGCCAGCAGGATATTCTCATCCTCATAGACTATGTCTATTTTGGGCGTGGATATCTTCAAGTATGCGTTTTCCTCGCTGGGCTTTTCGAAAAACTCGTCGTTTATGTAAAGGTTGAGAACGTCGCCCTCGCAAAGACGGTATTCTCTCTTAGAGCCTTTGCCGTTTACCTTTACACGCTTTATTCTTATATATTTCTGGCAGAGAGAGGCAGGGAGCAGGGGAACAGCCTTATCGAGAAAGCGATCCAGACGCTGACCTGCGTCATTTTTTCCTATTATAAATTCTTTCAATTTTATTCATCCTTAATATAAAATGGCGGAAAAATAGGGGTTAAATGCAACTATAAAATAAAATTTAAAAAAAGGCTTGCTTTTTTCTAAAAACAATGGTATATTAAATACCGCTCTTTGTAAAGAGTATTTTTTGAAAATTACCGCAAAGCCGCAGGCGAGGAGGTGCGATGTATGGCTAAGTGCGAATTTTGCGAAAAAAGTGTTGCCTTCGGTATCCAGGTGAGCCACTCCCACAGACGCTCCAACAGAACTTGGAAGCCCAACGTCAAGAGAGTTAAGGCTGTCGTTAACGGTTCTCCCCGTCACGTATATGCATGTACCAGATGCCTCCGCAGCGGTAAGGTCACTCGCGCAGTGTGATTGATTTTTTCGTAGCAGAATAATTCCCCGTCTGATTTTTCAGGCGGGGAATTTTATTTATTCATTGCGGATGCAATAAAAAGTCGCCCTTAGTTTATAGCTAAGGGCGACTTTTACTTATATCGTCAGAAGGGGTGGCAAACGTCCTCAAAATCGTCGAAATCGTCATATTCGTCGAAATCATCGAAGCCGTCAAAACAATAATCATCGTGGCAGCGTCTGCTGCGTATGCGATCCAGCTTATTTATTACCTTTTTTGCGAAATCTGCTATCTCCTCGTGGAAAAGGATGATTGCAGCAACGGCAGCGCCTACGGCGGCGCAGACGGCGATAAGGGTAATGATACATTTTTTGCTCATCATAAACGCTCCTTTCAAAAAAGCTTGCCCATAATAATATAGTACATCACGGGCGGCTAAAAAACAAGATAATTTTTCCACGGCTAATGTGTCTGCCGCTGTGAAAAATAACTTTGAAATACAATGAAAGGATGCTGAAAATATGTGCGGAAAAAGCTTTATGGCGGGCCTCGGCGTCGGTATGGCAGCGGGTGCGGTGCTGGAGGCGGTAATGATGCCCAAGAAGAAAGGCA
>JAFYLI010000043.1 GCA_017537165.1 Oscillospiraceae bacterium
AATACCGTTTTCGGGATCCTCGGAACCGTCTACAAAGTAATAGCAGTAGCTGAGGAGGTCATAATCGTTGCGAACAGAATCGTACTTCTCAAGGAGACTTTCCTCGGTGTACTGTGCGGCAAACTCTTCAACGAGTTTGTTAGAGTAGGAAGCTGCAAGAGCCTGCTCAGTGAGAATCTCCTTATAGGTGCTCTCAGTAAAGCCCTTGCCGTAGTATGCGGTAAGATACTGCTTGAAGGTGCCGAAACCGGCCTGGGTTGCTGCAGTCTTGGCAGCGGTAAGAGTGCTGTCAATAGTTGCCTTCTCTTCAGCAGTGAGGGTATAACCCTCAGCAATAGCTGCATCATAGAGAATTGCGCTCTGCTGCATGGTCTTTATAGCGCTCTCCTGGAAGAAGTCATCCCAAGACTGGGTCTCGGAATACTGCTGCTCAGAAAGGGGCTTGCTTCCATCCAGAAGATAGCTGGTATACTCGCCATACTGAGAATAGAGGCTACTGTAGGTATTCATGAAGGTAGTCTGATAATAATAATTGAATTCTACCGCGGTATAGTCGTGCTCGCCAATTGCAAGAGCAGTCATATTAGCGGTAAAGAGGGTGGAGTTGAAGATGATAGCCACAATAAGCAGCACAACAACGACAGTTGCAACTGCAGACTTTATAATGCGGTTTCTCTTCTTGATCTTAACAGTATTTACGCGCTTTACCTGCTTGGTTTCGCCGGTTTCTGCACGTTCTTCTCTGCGTCTTTTCTTTTCCTGTGAAGCGCTCATTTAAATGACCATTCCTTTCGTGCTATGAATGCGGCAAGCTTCCCACCGCACCCATGATATGGCTTCTGCCCATGATATGGCCTCAGCCAAATCAATCCTTGGTATTATATACTATTAACAGCAATCTTTCAAGTATTTCATCGATTTGTTCAATAATTTTTAAATATTTTTCTGTCGAATCCACACGCTGTCAAAAAAAGAAGGATGCCAAAGCATCCTTCAAACTTTTCTATAAGTCCCCCGCGTATGCCGTGTAAGCCCATTTATAACCTGCACAGCTGGCAGGTGGGTCGCCTCCTTGCGGCTTCGCTGCTTCCAACGTCCCGAAAATCGGGGAGGCCTGCAATTCACAGCAAGAGTCCGGCATCCCTTATTATAAATGTGGGTTTAAAAAGACCTATCACGAACACGGCAGGGCAATTCTTTATCTATCTGTTGAAATGATAACACATTCAGCAACGATTTTCAATAACACATTTTAGGCAATTATTCCTCATCCTCGTCATCAAAGAGGGATTCGGTAAATTTCTCGTATACCAGCTCTGCTTCTTCTTCGTTATCAATAGTTTCGAGGAGTTCCTCGCCGTTCTCTTCAACGATACGGAACATAATGATAACATTTGCTTCCTCGCTGTCTTCTTCTACGTCAGCAGGAAAGAAAGCGGCATAATCATGCTCACCAACAGTGATGCGGGAAATAAATTCCACCTCGTGGTCATTTCCTTCCTCATCGGTGATGGTTATATATGTTGCCTCAAAATTCTCGTCCATTTCAAGTTCCTCCATTCTGAATTCTATAATGTTATATTAACTCAAAACGGCATAAACTTCAAGACCCAAAATCCTCAATCAATCCTAACAGTGTGTCTCTGTCGTCAGCCATTATCCCCTGCTTAAGTTTTTCTCTGTCAGCCGCCGGGAGCCCGAGTGGCTCAATATCGGTCAATTCCATCGACGCACCGCCACCAAATATATAAACTCTGCCGTTACGTTCAATCAACATATACGTCGTGTCTTTAGTTTCTTTTTCCCTTGGCAGCTGAGTAACCGTAACTGTCTGCTGCTCGCTTAGCTCTGCTTTATTTAAATCTGCAGTAATTGCAGCAGATACAAAAAACACTGTAACGCAAATTACGCACATTATCGCAAATGCAGTTTCATATTTCCCCGCCTTGTTCATAAGTATTCCCTCCAAACGTAATATATGCGTATATTAGCCTCCCCCCTTTCCTTTTATACCCATTAACTTACTATGAACAATTTCTGTTTTGATTGATTTTTCCATGTCTGTATGCTATAATTTACTGAACTGTGCCCAAACACTTGGATAATTAAGTATAATTCCGAACAGACTTCTCATATATCTTCTTTTCCCTGCAAGGAGGTGCAAAATTGAAGATAGATCCCAACAATTTTAAAATCAGCAAAAAGCACGTTAAGAAAGGCGCCGAAGTCTCAGCACGCGCTGCAGGCGGCTTAATTCACCTTATCTTGAAAATTCTCATTACCGTTATCCTGGTAGGTATCCTTACCGCACTTATTTTTGCCATTATTTTCGGAAGCTACGTTAAGAATTCTCTTGATGATGAGCTTAATGTTAACCTTTCAGATTTCGCTCTTGCTCAAACAAGTGTTGTCTATTATTGGGACGATACAAGCAGCAGCTGGGAGGTTCTTGAGGAACTTTCCGGTCGTGAAAAGCGCAAGTGGGTCAGCTACGAAGATATTCCGCGCTACTTCATTGATGCCGCCGTCGCCATTGAGGATAAGCGTTTCTGGTCACACCAAGGTGTTGACTGGTACCGTACTGTAGGTGCTTTCGGTTCAATGTTCCTCAGTATGTCCAACACCTTCGGCGGTTCCACAATAACTCAGCAGCTAATCAAAAACCTAACCGAATATGACGAGGTTACCGTAAAGCGAAAACTTCTTGAAATTTTCCGTGCTCTTGACTTTGAGAAAACGTACTCAAAGGAAGAGATTATGGAATGGTATCTCAACAAAATCTACCTCGGTGAGGGCTGCTACGGTATCGCCGCAGCTGCCGATGAATATTTCGGCAAAACCCCCGATCAGCTTACAGTTGCCGAATGCGCCAGCATTATAGGCATCACAAATAACCCCTCTCTTTATGATCCCTATATCAATGAGGAAGGCAATAAAAATCGCCAGAGAGTTATCCTTGGCGAGATGTATGATCAGGAATATATAACAGCCGAAGAATACGAAGAAGCTCTTGCTCAGGAGCTGGACTTCCACAGAGGTTCCGATGATGAGACAGATACCGACTCCAGTGATTACACCTCTTGGTTCGTGGATGCACTGATTGAGGACGTAATTTCCGACCTCATGGTGCACAAAAACGTAAACCGCGAGACTGCTTCCGATCTTCTCTATTCTGCAGGATATAAAATCTACGCTACCATTGACACGGATGTTCAGGATTGCGTTGATGAAATTTATTCCGACCGTTCCAACCTGCCCTCCGGTTATAAGCAGAGTACCTATCAGCAGCTCGAATCTGCGATCGTTATAGTCGATCCTTACACAGGCAACGTTGTAGCTCTCGCAGGCGGTATGGGCGAAAAGGAAGGCAGCCGTCTTTTCAATTACGCCACCGATATGCATCGTTCCCCCGGTTCTACCATCAAGCCCCTTGCAAGCTATTCTCTGGCAATGGATATGGGCCTGATAACCCCCTATACCACCATGTATGACAGTGCGGCAGCAAAGCTGAACGGTACAGATTGGCTTCCCAACAATGACAACGAGAAAAATGAAGGTCATATTACTATTCGCTATGCCCTTCAGCGCTCTATCAACACCGTTGCAGCACAGCTTGTAGACATGCTCTCCCCCACTACCAGCTATAATTTCCTCACACAGAAGCTCGGTTTCAAATCTCTGGTTGGCGATGGCGGAACCTACACGGATATAAGTTATGCTCCCATGGCACTTGGTGAACTTTCCGATGGTGCAACCGTTCGCGAAATGGCATCTGCATATACCTGCTTCGCCAATGACGGTATTTGGACAGAGAGCCGACTTTATACACACATAACCGACTCTCAGGACAATTTAATTTACGACAACGTTCCCGACAGCAACATCGCACTGAGCAGCAATACTGCTTACTACATGACTGACCTCATGCAGAACGTAGTAAACGCAGGCAGCGGCTTCTACGCCAAGTTCGGTGATATGCCCGTTGCCGGTAAAACCGGTGGTTCTTCCGGTTGGAGAGACCGTTGGTTCGTAGGTTATACTCCCTATTACGTCGGCGCAGTATGGTGCGGCTATGAGATACCCGAAGGTATGGGCAGCAGCAACCCGTCCACAACCATGTGGAAACTGGTCATGGAAAAGGTTCATGAAGACCTGCCCACCAAGCAGTTCAACATCCCCGAAAACATGCGTCAGGTAACCATTTGTATCGACAGTGGTATGCGCGCTACCGAGAACTGCACCAAGGAAGTGCGCGGTAATCGTACCATGACCCTTTATATGGATAGTTCCGCGATACCTGCCGAACCCTGCAACTGCCATGTCATGGTTGAATTGTGCTCCGATTCCATGAGCTTCAACTGCGGCAGCTGTCCCATGGATAAAGTGGAGACCTTCGTTGTTCTCGATGTTTCCAAGTGTCCTAATCCCGTAACCGTCTACCCCTACTACTCCGACACGACATGTTATGAGGAAGAAGATCCTACTCTCGTTGAGGATAAACTTGTCCCCTATACTCTGGATAATCTTGATACCTGCCATATGCACAATATAGATTCCGCAACCGGCTGGTACAGGAATTCCGAAACCGGTTTCCTTGTAAATCCTCAGAGTGGTCTTATCTATGATCCCGTAAACGATAAGATTTATGACAAGTACAGTGGTTGGGAAATTGAATGGAAAACAGGTGCTCTTATTGATCCCTTGACCGGAGAATTGATTGATCCCTGGACAGGCAAAACTTATGTTCCCGATGGAACCATCACCGCAGATTCTCCCGATAAATTCCAGCGTCCTCCCGGATATGGTCCCGGCGGAACTTTCACCGAAGTCGCACCGCCTGTCGATGACAATACCGATGATGACCCCATAGAAGATCCTACACCCACACCCGATAGCGGCATAGGCGTCGGATCTCCCGGCGATATTGCTGTTCCTCCCAGTGAAGGCGGCCTTTTCTACGGCGGATTCTAAAAAATTTATCCCTAAGCAAATCGTTGATTTGCTTAGGGATTTTTCTTTACAAAAAAACCACCGCATTGAACCTAATCAATACGGTGGTCAAATAATTATTACTCCAATACACGATATACCGTGGTAGCATCAATACCTTCGAGCAGTTCAGCGCAGCGGATACCGCTCATAGCACCGGTAATAAATGCAGCACCATTCTCATCGCAGCCCAACATTGTTACCTGACCAAAGCGTACAGCAGCTTCATCAAAATCAATATTGGCTCTGATATACCAGCGGTTTTCAAGAAGTTCGGTATCTCCGATTATCTCCTCACCTGCTTCGCTCCAGCCAAGGAATGCGCCGGTACCAATGGTCTTACCGGTTTCAATAATATCGGAAATAACAGCGGTAGCAGTGGGCAGCTTACCTGCGCCTTTACCATAAAACATAGTTTCTCCGGTAGCTTCACCGCGAACAACTATACCGTTAAATACACCTTCTACGTTTACCAGCAGATTATCGCTCATCAATACATGAGGTGCTGTATATGCAGCGATTTTGCCATCGGCCATACGTACGGTGCGGCCAATAAGCTTGATAGATGCGCCTGCAGTGCTTACATGCTCAACGTCAATTGCGCTTACAGCGGCAATACCCTCGGTGCGCACAAAATCGGGAGCTATATTTTTACCGAAAGCCAAGTCGGCAAGGATGCAGGTCTTACGGCAGGTATCTATGCCGTTTATATCGGCAGAAGGATCACGCTCGGCGTAACCCAACTCCTGAGCTTCGGCAAGAGCCTTATCAAAGGTTGCGCCGTTCTTAAACATGTTAGTAAGAATATAATTTGTAGTACCGTTAAGAATACCGTATATCTCTTCTATTTCATCACCGGCAAGGCAGGCACTTATGGGGTGCAGAATAGGCACGCCGCCGCCAACGCTAGCCTCAAAGAGATAGCATACGCCTTTTTCAGCAGCTATCTTAAGAAGCTCACAGCCATGCTCGGAAACAAGTTCCTTATTGGAAGTAACTACACTTTTTCCTGCACTGAGAGCGCGACGAGTAAACTCCTGAGCAACACCTACACCGCCTATGGTTTCAACAACGATGCTTACCTCAGGATCATTCTCGATAACCGCAAAATCTTTGACAAAAAGATCAGCATAGGGGCTGTTATCAAAGTCGCGCACATCAAGAACATACTTTACGCGAACGGTATCGCCGGCACCTCTGGCTATGCGCTCACCATTTGCATGGATGAGTTCAACAACGCCGGAACCAACGGTACCAAAACCCATTACTGCTACATTGATCATCTGTATCATTCCTTTTCCTATCGAATATCGTTATTACGACAGGCCATAATATCCATGTCATCGCAGCGCATTTGAACGCGCTCACTTTCGCCATTTGTTGTTTTATAGCATAACACAATTTTTCCTATTAATCAATCATTTTATTAACGGTGAAACTATGACTGTAAAAATTCATTCAATATTGAAAAAAACAGCTGTTGTTTTTCTCTCTGCTCTTGCAGTTTTGCTATGCATAAAGTTTATTATTCCCACTTTTTGGCCATTCATCCTTGCGTTCTTAATGGCGTTGATGTTGGATCCAATAATAAAGAAGCTTTGTATAAAATTCATGCTCAAGCGCAGCTTTGCATCGGCATTTACAGTAACACTCTTCCTTGCGCTGCTTATTGGCTGTTCAGCGTTTATTTTGCTGCGTCTCTTTTCAGTACTCAGCGAACACCTGAAGACAGTACCTGATAGATTGAGCCGAATATACCTCCCCTCTACCGATCTCCCCCACCGCATTGAAGGTATAGTTTCCGCGCTCCCTGAAGAACTAACTAAAATATTCAAAGATATGCTGGATGGTATACGAAACCAGACCGCCGAACTGCCTTCGAAACTTTATTCCCGCGCCTTTGATTTTCTTTCCAATGCGGCAGCAAAAGCGCCTGACGTTATATTTTCCACACTGATGCTTGCACTGGCTCTATACTTTTTCAGCGGCAGCCTTCCTTCTTTAAAAAGCTTTCTGCTGCGCCAACTTCCCGAAAAAGTCAGAGGTAAATCAAAGCTAATAAAGGGCGACATACTTTCCACCCTTAAAGGCTGGGGCTGTGCGCAGCTGAAATTAATGGGTTTATGTTTCGTCGAGTTGACTGCTGCGTTTCTCATAATGAGATTGAAAAATGCTGTCCTTGTCGCAGCCGGGATTGCAATTATTGACGCTCTTCCGGTTTTCGGCATAGGCTTAGCGCTAATCCCATGGACGATATTTTCTTTCATTACCGGCAGCTATCATCGTGCCGTATTGCTTGGTCTGACATATGCGACTGTAAATCTCGTAAGAAGCATTCTGGAACCCCGCCTTTTGGGTTCACAAACAGGACTTCACCCTGCCGCAACCCTTATAGCAGTATATGCAGGCTACCGCGTTTCCGGAGTGGGTGGCATGATACTTTTTCCGATATCACTTATGCTTCTCAAGCAATTCAACGACCGCGGTTGGATAAAGCTTTGGAAATAAAAAACTCCCATATCCACCACACAGATGGATATGGGAGTAAATTTACTTAAGCACCGTATAAAGCTCAGCTCTGGCATCAGCAAGAGCCTCAACAAATGTTTTCATCTCTTCTTCCGTATTTTCGGCAGAAAGGCTTACTCTGAGACTGCCGTCAATAACTTCGTTGGCTACGCCCATCGCTTCAAGCACATGGCTGCGCTTTCCGCGTTTGCAGGCGCTGCCCTTTGATACGCATATCCCCTGCGCGTCGAGGAAATTCATGATTACCTCGCTTTTATATCCCGGCATGGAAATATTGAGAATATGCGGCGCAGTTCCTGCACCAACTATTACACATTCGGGCAAATTTTCTGCCAACAGCTCACGCAGCTTTTGTTTAAGATTATCCATCCGTCGGATATTTTCGTTCAGCTGTTTAAAACCAACTTCAGCTGCAGCAGCAAATCCCGCTATTGCAGGCAGAGCCTCTGTTCCCGAGCGATAGCCGTTCTCCTGCCCTCCACCAAAAATGAATGGAGGCAGGTGCAAACCTTTTTTGATATAAAGAGCGCCAACACCTTTGGGGCCATGCACCTTATGAGAGCTTATGGATATCATATCCGCACCAAGCGTTTTAGCCTTGAAAGGCATCTTCAAGAAGCCTTGAACCGCATCAACATGAAGCAATGCACGGCTTTTTTTAATTTTAATCGCCCTTGCTATCTCAATAATGGGAAACACACATCCCGTTTCATTATTGACCATCATAACAGATATAAGGCAGGTATCGGTGCGGATAGCGTCCGCAAAACGCTGAGCGGGAATATTTCCGTCCTCATCAGGCTTTATATATTCCACCTCGAAACCCAATCTTTCCAGTTCCTTCATGGATTTCAGAACCGCATCGTGCTCCACGGCAGTGGTAATTATATGCTTGCCTACTCTGGCATTGTGCTTTGCTCCGTTTATGATCGCCCAATTATCTGCTTCTGTGCCACCCGAGGTAAAAAATATCTCCTCGCGTACGGCGCCAAGTGCTTTAGCTACCTTGTCGCGGCTTGCTGTAAGCAGCTCTCCTGCCGTTCTGCCGAGGGCGTGACCGGAAGATGGGTTGCCGTAGTTTTCAATCATAGCCTCCATTACTGCCCTTGCCGCTTCGGGGCACACTTTCGTGGTGGCTGAATTATCAAGATATATCATTCTTCTACTATCATGTATCTGATCGCTTCTTTAAAGCGTTCAGCGTCATGTCCCGTGCCATGCACCTGAACCTCTACGGGCTTAGAGAGGTCGAGACTGAATATTCCGAGAAGGGACTTTGCGTCTATGGTATATCTGCCCGATACTACGTCTGCATCGCACATCTGCATATTGGCATTGGTAACAAATTTTCTAACGTCTTCAATGGTAATGAGTTGAATTTTAAAAACGGTCATTACTATATATCCTCCTTACAACAAGACTTTTGCTTGAATATTATCCTTGATTAATATATTATAAAATCACGACATTTACTTGTCAAATACTTTAGTCAGCAGGTGCGGCAAAATGAAGATATCCATTACGACCTTGGGCTGCAAGGTAAACCAGTTTGAAAGTCAGGCACTCGAAACTCTCTTCGCGCAAAGAGGACATGAGATCGTATCTCCCGATGAAAGTGCCGACGTTTGCATTATAAACAGTTGTGCAGTTACAGCCGAAAGCGGCCGCAAATCCCGTCAGGCCGCACGTCAGGCCATGAGCCGCAATCCTTCTGCACTTATAGCCGTATGCGGATGCTGGTCGCAGATAAGTCCCGAAGAGGCGAAAGAGCTTGGCGCACATATCGTGTCCGGCAGCGGAGATCGCAGAAAATTCGCCGATGAAGTTGAAGCCGCATACGAAGAAAAGCGCACAGCGCTCCTAACCGACGATGCCATGAAGCGGCGCATATTCGAGCCGTTGCCTGCAGGCCGACTCCACGGACGCACCCGCGCCATGCTGAAAGTGCAGGACGGCTGCGTAAATTTCTGCTCTTACTGCATTATCCCCTACGCCCGCGGCCCCATCCGCAGCCTTCCGATAGCCGAGGCGGTGTCCGAAGCTCGTCGCGTAGCAGACGCAGGAATAAAGGAAATTGTTATTACAGGCATAGAAATCGCGTCTTACGGAAGAGATCTTAAAGACGGCAGTGATCTTCCCAAATTGGTTTCAGCCATTGCAGAGGCTGTTCCTAACACTCGTTTGCGTCTTGGCTCGCTGGAGCCTCGTGTTATTACACGCGAATTTTGCGAACTGCTTGCAAAAATCCCTATGCTTTGCGGGCACTTTCATCTTTCGCTCCAAAGCGGATGTGATGAAACTCTTAAGCGGATGAATCGAAAGTATGATACCGCCCGCTTCTACGAGTCCGTCGAACTCTTGCGCGAGTTTTTCCCCGGCTGCGGACTTACCGCCGATCTGATCACCGGTTTCCCCGGGGAGGATGAAGAGGAATTCGGCCGCACAATGGCATTCATCGAAAAATGCGCATTCTCCTCTATGCATATATTCCCCTATTCTATCCGTCCCGGCACTGTTGCTGCATCAATGCCGCTGCAAAACAACAAGGCACTGAAAAAAGAACGAGCCAACAGAGCAATCGCCTTAGCCGCACGCATGGGAGAAGAATACCGCGAAAGCTGCATTGGAAAAACCTTCTCCGTTCTCTTCGAATCAAAATCTGCCGAAGGCTCCGTCGGTCATGCCGAAAACTACTGCGAGGTGCTGGTTGATACTCCGGATTTGAGCGGCAGTGTACACACCGTTCTTATTACAGGCCAGAAAAACGGCATACTTTTGGGCAAACTTCACTAAATTGAACGCATTATTTCGTTAAAGTTCCCGTACTTTAGCGAATTAATGAAATAGAACACGTTCGCCTTTGACATGTTAAATTCATTGTAGTATAATTTCGCTTAATAAACACGGACACGTAGCCGCGTGGCCGTGTTTATTTAATATAAATTCTCAGGAGGTAAACTCTATGTCTATGGCAAATGATAGAATCTATAACTTTTCCGCCGGTCCTTCCATGCTCCCTCTCGAAGTCCTTGAACAGGCAGGAGCAGAAATCACCAATTTTGGTGGTTCAGGTATGTCAGTTATGGAGATGAGTCACAGAAGTAAGGTTTTCCTCTCTATTTTTGAAGAAACAAAAGCCGACTTCAAGCGAATCTTCAATGTTCCCGATACTCATGAGATCCTTTTCCTCGGCGGCGGTGCTACCCTGCAGTTTGCAATGGTTGCAATGAACCTTATCGGCCGCACCGGCAAGGCTGACTATGCTGTTACCGGCAGCTTTGCAAAGAAGGCTTATGATGAGGCTGTAAAGCACGGCGATTGCCGTATAGCTGTTTCCACTGCTGACTGCAATCATACCCGCATTCCCACTCAGGATGAACTGAATATCCGCAGTGACGCTTCCTACTTCTACTATACCGCCAATAACACCATCTACGGCACCGAGTGGAAATATACTCCCGAAGTTCCCGAAGGCGTAATCCTCGTCAGCGATATGAGTTCCGATATTCTCACCAAACCCGTGGATATTTCCAAGTACGGCATAATTTTTGCAGGAGCCCAGAAGAACATGGCTCCCGCAGGTGTTACTGTAGCTATCGTTGATAAGTCTATCACCGGCAATGCTCTTCCTTACACCCCCGTAATGCTGGACTATGCAGCAATGATAAAGGGCGACAGCATGCACAATACTCCTCCCTGCTGGAATATCTATATGCTTGGTCTTGTACTCAAGTGGCTTGATAAGCAGGGCGGCATCGAGGGAATGCAGGCAATAAAGAGCAGCAAGGCTCAGCTTCTTTACGATTACATAGACAACAGCAAACTTTTCAACTGCGCCGTTGTTCCCGAGGCAAGAAGCGATATGAACGTTGTCTTCACCACCGGCAATGCAGATCTTGATAAGCAGTTCGCCGCAGATGCAGCAAAGGCAGGCATGTCCAACCTCAGCGGTCATCGCAGTGTTGGCGGTATGCGCGCTTCCATCTATAACGCAATGCCCGTTGAAGGCGTAAAATACCTTGTTGAATTCATGAAAAAGTTTGAACAGGAAAACGGATAATTCCGCGCTCCGCATGGAGGTTATAAATATGTTTACAGTTAAAACCCTTAATAAGATTGCTGCCATTGGTACTGATCGTCTCGATAAGGCATACTTCACTATAGATGACAACACCGATACTCCCGAGGCTATAATCGTTCGCTCCGCCAAGATGGCAGATTATCCCCTCAATCCCGAGCTGGCCTGCATAGCCAGAGCCGGTGCAGGATACAACAATATTCCCACAGATAAGTGCGCCGAAGCAGGTATCGTTGTTTTCAACACCCCCGGCGCCAACGCAAACGGAGTTAAGGAGCTGGTCATCTGTGCCATGCTTCTCGCCTCCCGCAAAATTGTGGGCGGTATTAACTGGGTCAAGACCATTGCCGATAAAGGTGACGAGGTCGCTGCCCTTGTTGAAAAAGGCAAGAGCGAGTTTACCGGCCCCGAAATAATGGGCAAGACTCTCGGTCTGATCGGACTTGGCGCAATCGGTGCTAAGGTCGCAAAGGCCGCAAAGGCTCTCGGCATGACCGTATACGGCTACGACCCCTTCCTCTCTGACGCACTAAAAGCAGAGCTGGACGGTTACGTCACTATAGTTGGAACTCTCGATGAGATTTACGCAGCATCCGATTACATTTCTCTCCATGTTCCCTGCAACGATTCTACCAAGAATACTGTTTGCGCTGAAAGCATCGCTAAGATGAAGGACGGCGTTCGCATCGTAAATATTGCCCGTGGAGAACTTGTAAATGACGATGATATTCTTGCCGCTCTTGATGCCGGCAAGGTTGCAGCCTACGTCACCGATTTCCCCGATGGCAAGTTGGCCGCCTCCGACAACGTTATCACCATCCCCCACTTGGGCGCATCCACTCCCGAGAGCGAGGATAACTGCGCTATTATGGCCGCAGATCAGATAGCAGAATATATGCTGCGCGGCAATATCGTAAATTCCGTAAATCTTCCTAACATTACCCTTGAAAAGAGCGGCGCTTCCCGCACCGTAATCATTCGCAAGGCTGACAGTGAATTCACCGCTCTTCTGAATGCAGTTTCTGCCGCAGGAGCAAAGGTTACAGGCAGTGCCGATAAGACCCGCGGTGCATATGCAGCTGCTATTATCGACACAGATACTCCCCTCGCCGCAGATGCTTTTGCAGGCATTGACGGTATACTCAAAGTAAGAACCATATAATAATACCAATACCAAAAGCCGATGGGAAACCATCGGCTTTTAATTTGCACAAATTTCCGAAAAACTGAACATATTACTTGCTTTACGATAAAAAATATGGCAAAATAAATTGAATTACTTTAACAACTAATGCAATCATTGCAAGGAGGAAATATTATGGCTAAATTTATTACCGCCCAGGAAGCTGCTGCCCTTATTCCCGACCACGCTACAGTCGGTGTAGGCGGCATGGGTCTTGCCGGTTGGCCTGAGGAAATTGCTTGCGCCATCCGTGACAGATTTAAAGAGACCGGTCATCCCTGCGACATGAACCTGAAGCAGGCCAGCGCTATGGGCGACTGGAAGACCCGCGGCACCACCCGTCTCGGTGAAGCAGGCCCCGGTCTTGTTACCCGTTGGTCCGGTGCTCACGTCGGCAGCTCCTTCGCTCTGCGCGATCTCGCTCTCGAGAACAAGCTGCAGTGCCACTGCCTGCCCCAGGGCGTTATCGTTAACCTTTGGCGTGAAATCGCAGCCGGCCGTCCCGGTCTGCTGACCAAGGTTGGTCTCGGTACCTTCGTTGACCCCCGCGTTCAGGGTGGTAAGATGAACGAGGCTGCTACCGATGATCTGGTTGAGCTGGTAAACTTCCAGGGTGAAGAGTACCTGTTCTACAAGGGCTTCAAGGTAGACGTAGCTCTTCTGCGCGGTACCGTTGCAGACGAGAACGGCAACATCACCTTCGAGCACGAAGGCTTCATCAACGAAGGCTTTGCCATCGCTGCTGCTGCTAAGAACACCGGCGGTATCGTTATCGTTCAGGTCGAGTACCTCTGCAAGAAGGGTACCATCGCTCCCAAGGACGTTAAGATCCCCGGCATCATGGTTGACTACGTTGTTCAGGCTACCGATAAGGATGCTTGCTGGCAGACCGAGGGTCTCTACTTCGAGCCCGCTTTCTCCGGCCAGATCAAGAAGCCTCTCAACGCAATCGACAGACTTCCCTTCGACGAGCGTAAGATCATCTGCCGCCGCGTAGCTATGGAGCTTAAGAAGGGCGACGTTATCAACCTCGGCGTTGGTATCCCCGCTGATACCGCTAAGGTAGTTAACGAAGAAGCTAACATCGACGATTTCGTTATGAGCACCGAGAGTGGTATGATCGGCGGCGTTCCCGCTGCACTGCCCAACTTCGGTTCTGCATACAACGCAGAAGCTTGCATCGACCACGGCTACATGTTCGACCTCATCGACGGCGGTGGTCTCAACATGACCTGCCTCGGCCTCGGCGAAGTTGACGTAGACGGTAACAACAACGTAAGCTTCCTCGGCAAGACCATGACCGGCCCCGGCGGCTTCATCAACATCACTCAGGCAACTCCCAAGGTTCTCTTCTGCGGTACCTTCATGGGTAAGGCAAAGCTGAAGCCCGGCAACGGCAAGCTGGAGATTCTCGAAGAAGGCAAGATCCGCAAGTTCGTTAACAAGGTAAAGCAGATCACCTTCGCCGGCCAGTACGCAGGCAAGGATCAGATCGTTCTTTACATCACCGAGCGTTGCGTATTCCAGCTCATCGACCACAAGGTTACCCTCATCGAGATCGCTCCCGGCATCGACCTGGAGAAGGACATCCTTGCAAACATGGACTTCAAGCCCGAGATTTCTCCCGACCTGAAGCTCATGGACGCAGAGATCTTCAACGAGACTTGGGGCGGCCTTGCAAAGTACGTCGAGAACTAATTTCACCTTATATAGAA